>SOIV01000097.1 GCA_004377005.1 Candidatus Aminicenantota bacterium
CTTTTTTTCTCCCATTTTATGCCACGGCAATGGTCGCTATTAAAATATAGATGGGCCTAAAAATGAGATTAAGAAACCCGAAAAAAAACAATCCAATAATAATAAGGAATCCATAAGGGCGGATTCTGTCGTATTTTTCTGCGGCTTCTTCAGAGAGAAAACCCATCAGGACTCCGCTTCCATCCAGGGGTGGAATAGGTATCATATTGAAAATAGCAAGAAAGCAATTGATATAGGCGAAAAAATACAAGATTAATGCCAGGCCTTCGAGAAGGTAGAATCCCCGCGGGAGTCCCCCCCCTCCAAAGATGAAAGCTCTGAGAAATAACCTCACGTTGGGGTTTAACGCTTTCAGAAGCACAATACCGATTAAAGCAAACGCAGCCACAGTCAAGTTTGAGCCAGGGCCGGCCGCTGATATCCAGAGATTGTCGCGGCGTGGATTTCTCAGGTTAAGAGGGTTGACTGGAACAGGCTTAGCCCAACCAAAAAGGAAAGGGGACCTCATCACTATTAGGAGTAAAGGAAAAATAATCGTGCCCATGGGGTCGATATGAGCTAAGGGATTGAGCGTAACCCTTCCTAAACGGTATGCGGTAGGGTCTCCAAGTTTGTAGGCTGCCCACCCGTGAGCCGCTTCATGCACAGTTACAGCAAAGAACAGGGCAAATGCCATGATTATGTAGGATGCGATACTCATTTTTAGCCAGAGCTATTTATAGCATAAGATACCTAAAGGGTAAAGCATTTCAGTTTATTTGGCTTATCAGAATTATTGGGGCCAGGCCCCATTTTTCAACAATAATGCAAAAAAAGGGGCCAGGCCCCAATAATTCTGAGAAGCAGGAAATGCAGAGAAAAGAACATAAAAAAAAGCCCCATCACTGATGATGGAGCCTTTAAATAAATGGGGACAGGCCCCTTTTAATGAAAAGTCGCCTGTCCCCTTAAATCAGCTTTTCAATATTTTTTCGACTTCTTCTTTGTCGACATCCAGGACATAAGAAATATCGCTTATGTTCGCTGCATCCCGGGTTAAAGCGGCGATGTCATCTCGAGTGATGTATTCTAGGGCAAACTTTCTGCTTCCTGCCATGAGTTGGCGCATGCCCTGGCTGAGTCTTTGAAAATAGGTATAGACTCCGATAGCACCAGTAGGAATTTGTTTGAATCTTTCTTTGTACTTTGTCTTTAATTCTGTCGCTGTTACGAATATTTCCTCAGTCGTATCTCCAAACCGCTCAACATAGACAGGAACCTGTCCTTCCTCTATTCTCTTGCCTATGGTTTTTCCTACCATTGCAGCTGCAAGAGGAGATCTGGCCATACCCACTGCCTTAAAATAAGGAGCTCCTAAGGCCAGCGCCTTGTAGATCTGGTCTTCGAAAGTGATCCCTCCAGCCGCCACAGTGTCGGGTATATATTCTCCGTTTTCATCGAGTTTACGGAGATACTGATAAAGCAGTGACCATATTTCAACACTTGGAATACCCCACTCGTTCATCATCCGCCAGGGGCTCATTCCTGTTCCGCCGCCGGCTCCGTCAACCGTGAGCAAATCGATTTTTGCTTTTGAGGCGTACTTGACTGCTCGAGCTAAATCTGCAGGTCTGTAAGCTCCGGTTTTGAGGAATACATATTTTGCTCCTGCTCGTCTCAATTCCTCGGCTCTCTGCATAAAGCTTTCTTCCTCAACCATGCCCAATCTAGAGTGTCTCTCGAATTCTTTAAAGCTGCCCTTTTCAAAGGCTTTAATCACGTTGGGGTCCTCAGGATCAGGGAGAACGATATAGCCTCTTTTCCTCAGTTCTTGGGCTTTTTTTAAGCTTTTGATCTTGACCTCTCCACCAATGTCTTTAGCTCCCTGGCCCCATTTCATCTCAACAGCTGTGACTCCTAACTTTTCTATAACATACTCCTGGACACCCAATCGTGTATCTTCAACATTGGCCTGAACAGCGACTGTTCCGTAGCCCTTCTCTTGCCAATCTTGAAAAAGTTTTATTCTGTTTTCCATATCCGGAGAGCGGACGATTCTACCGTTCTTTATTTCAGATTCATCGTCCATGGCACAGACGTTTTCGCCTACGGTAAGAATTGTTCCGGAAAGGGCTGCTCCAATAGCTAATCCTTCCCAGTTCTGTTTGGCGACGTTTGTTGAGCCCATTCCGCCAAGGACAAAAGGTACTTTTAGTTTGATTCCTTTATCATGCCCCACTGACGTCTCGACGGTAACTTTAGGGAAAGTAGCTTTATCGCTGTCAGCTTCTACACCATAAGCTCCAACCGCTGTTCCCATGATACTGAAATGAGATAGGTCCACGGGGTAGTCTTTTTCCGAGGCTGCAGTGATGATACCAAAAGGCTGGGGATAGAGCACTTCATGACCTCTATAGGCAGATTTTCCTATCTCACACATGCCGATACAGCCATCCACACAGGTCACACACATCCCGCTGAAGGGGCTGATGGAGCCCTCTGTTCTGTTCTTTGTTAAAGTGGCGGCACTTCTGTTGAGTTTTGTATAAGCCATTATTATTACCTCCTTACTTGCTTGTTTGCTTGAAAAAGTCGGAAGCAGGCAAATTAAGCATTTTTCTCCTTTTGCTTGCTTTTTTGAGCCTTCTCCTTACTCTTTGATTTTTCTGGTTTTTCTCTGATGCAAGTCCCACAACGACCTACATCATACATCCAGCACTGAAGCTCATCGTAATAGTCCAGACAGGTTGGATCCATGGTCAGGCAGGCATTACAGACTGCAGTATCTGCGTCGGGACCCTGGCATCTCAGCTGGCAGGCGGGGCAGATATAGAGACAGCCGCCGCAGAGGCGACATTCCTCAGAACGGATGTCAAAAGGAGTCGAAATTTTTCTTTTGTATCCGCGATTTTGAAAGCCAATAGCTCGTCCGTCCATCTGCTCAGCGCACATCCGGACACACAGGCCGCAGAGAATACATTCTTCGTTGCGGATCTTGAACCTTACCTGTTTTACTCCAAATTTTGAGGCCAGGTCCTGTATGATTTTAGAATTGGGGGCAAGAGAAAGCATCAGCTCTATCATCATCTTTCGCGCTTCAATAACTCTTTTTGTATCTGTTCTCACCACTAAGCCTTCTTCCGCAGGGTAAGTACAGGAAGAGACTAATTTAGTTCTAGGTTCCTCACCTATCTGCACAAGACAAAGGCGGCAGCCTCCGTAACGGCTTAATCCCTCATTGTAGCAAAGAGTTGGAATTTCAATACCATAAAACTTAGCCACATCTAAGATTGTTTGGCCTTCTTCTGCTCTGGTTTCCAGTCCGTTTATTTTTAAGGTGATCATTTTTTCCTCACTCGATTTTAATAGCATCAAAATTGCAGGCTTCATAACAGGCCCCACACTTGATGCATTTGCTTTGATCCAGGACATGGACTTTTTTCAATTCTCCGGAGATGGCCTCTTGAGAACAAACCTTTAAGCAGGCTAGGCAGCCAGTGCAATTTTCCGCAATGATTGAATACTGGATTAGTTCTTTACAAACCCCTGCTGGACACTTCTTATCCGTTATGTGAGCTTCATATTCGTCTCTGAAGTGTCTTATAGTGGAAAGCACGGGATTAGCGGCAGTCTGTCCCAGTCCGCACATGGAAGCATCCCGGGTTGCTTTGGCCAGAGCTTCTAAGAACTCGAGATCTCCTTTCTTGCCTTTTCCTTCTGCTATGTCAGTCACTATCTCCCACATACGCTGCGTTCCTTCACGACAGGATATACATTTACCGCAGGATTCATCGCGGAGAAAATTCAAGAAAAATTTAGCCACGTCCACCATGCACGTGTTCTCATCCATAACAATCATACCGCCTGATCCCATTATTGATCCTGCTTTAGTCAAACTTTCATAATCCACAGGCAAGTCTAGCATCTCTTTAGGGATACACCCTCCAGAAGGACCTCCAGTCTGAACAGCTTTAAAATCTTTTCCGCCTGGAATTCCGCCTCCGATATCAAAGATGATTTCTCTTAGGGTGATTCCCATGGGAACTTCAACTAATCCTGTGTTGTTTATTTTGCCGACAAGAGAGAATATTTTTGTTCCTTTGCTTCCGTTTGTGCCTATTCGAGAGAACCACTCAGCGCCTTTTTCGATGATTAGGGGAATATTGGCCCATGTCTCGACGTTGTTGATGTTGGTAGGTTTTCCCCATAAACCTTTCACAGCAGGGAAAGGAGGTCTCTGACGAGGCTCGCCCACTCTCCCTTCTACAGAGGCAATCAGCGCTGTTTCTTCTCCGCAGACAAAAGCTCCAGCTCCTTTAACTATATGGACTTCAAAATCGAAATCCGTTCCAAGAATATTTTTTCCTAAAAGCCCCATCTCTTCCGCTTTGGATATGGCCAATGAAATATGCTCCACAGCGAGCGGGTATTCATCTCTGACATAGATATAACCTTCTCCGGCACCAATAGCGAAGGCACCAATAATCATCCCTTCTAAAACTCTGTGAGGGTTTCCCTCTAATAAACTGCGATCCATGTAAGCACCAGGATCGCCTTCGTCCGCATTGCAAATGATATATTTAGTATCACCCTTAGTTTTTCTCGCAAATTCCCATTTGTATCCCGTGGGAAAACCTGCTCCTCCTCTTCCTCTAAGGCCAGATTGTTTTATGGACTCGATGATTTTTTCTGGAGTTATACTACCTAAAACTTTGGCAAGCGATCTATATCCTCCAATAGAAAGATAATCGTTTATGTCGGTAGGATCGATAAGGGCATTATCTCCCAGAATGATGCGTCTTTGCTTTTTGTAGAAAGGAATATTATTTTCGCTGGAAATCTTTTTTCCGGTGGCTAGGTCCGTAAAAAGGAGTTGATCAATAACCTTGTTGTTGATGATTGTCTCGGAAGTAATATCTTTAGCATCCTTTGGCTGCACTTTTTGGTAAAAGATGTTTATGGGTTGAACGATGATATTGGGCTCAGCCTCGCAGAAACCATGGCATCCAGTCACTTTGATCTTGACCTTATCTTCTAAATTTTGCTCCTTGATGGCTTTTTCTAAAGATTTAATCACTTTCAATGAACCACGTGCCTGACCACAAGTTCCGGCAGATACAGTAAGAACAGGTTTTTTTTCAGATTTTCTTGCTTGAATTTGGCTGTGAATTGATTGTTCTAAATCCTTAATTGTTTTTATTTTCTTGATCTTTCTCATTTTCCTAATCTTTTTTTATATGCTTTTTTAGAATAGAACCAACTTTTCGGATGGTAGTCTGAGCATAATAGTCGCCATCAACAACAACCACAGGGCCGATTGCACAACACCCTAAACAGGCAACTGTTTCCAAGCTATATTGACCATCTTTTGAGGTCTCGCCCGCTTCTATATTTAATTTTCTTTCAAATTCTTCTAGAATTTTAGGTCCTCCCCTAACATGACAGGCTGTTCCCAAACAGACGGTTATGAGATGCTTACCCCTTGGTTCGAGGCTGAAAGCACGGTAAAAAGTAGCTACTCCAATAATATCGATAAGAGGAATGCCCAGAGCTTTTGAAACGATTCTCAAGACTTCTTGAGGTAGATAATTGTATTCTTCCTGTATCTCCTGCAAGATCGATACGAGCGCTTTTTTTTCGTTGTTATATTTTGTTATATATGATTTGACTTTTAATTCTTCAGCTTCCACTCATTTCCCTCCAAATTCTTATAAATTTTATGATAATCTCAGTTAAATAAAAACGGTAACAACTTGGGATGATTTTGAGAAAAGTCTTTGTATAGACTTATATTAATATTAAATTTGAGTTGCTTATTATGTTTTTGACTTGAGCTAGGACGATTTTTGCGAATTAAAGGAGAAAGGTTTTTATAAAGTATGAAATTTATGATTCCTCCTTTTGTACTAAAAGTATATATGATTTATAAAATATGTATAAATTATTGACAATTTATTATAACAAATATTTTTTATCCCTGTCCAGAAATTTTCTGAATATTATTCTAAAAATCTGTCTCTTCATGACTCTCTCACTTCAATTTTTCCTCTATTAAGTCTGTTCATGTCTTTGTCCGTTGCCGGCGAGACAAACTAGACGAGATAGTAATCATGAAGAACAAAGGGTGTAATCGGGGTATGACCCCGCTAAAGAAAAATTCAAGTTATGCAAGTTTTGCAAGTCTGACCCCAAT
>SOIV01000006.1 GCA_004377005.1 Candidatus Aminicenantota bacterium
TCCTTTGCTCTTATCTTTTTTCTTGCAGCCTTCGGCTTTTTTTCGAAAAGGCTCTTCCAGCATGAACAGGGGAAAGACTCTTCTTTTCCAGAAAGCGGCCTTGTTACGGCGGTCTACGATGGGGATACGATAAAGGTCAGATTCAAGAATGAGAAAGAAAGAAAGGTCAGACTGATCGGTATAGATGCGCCTGAAATAGGAGATTCGAAAGAAGAGGCGAAATTTCAAGCGCAAATGGCAAGAAGATTTGCTTTCTTTTATCTCTACCGAAAAACGGTAAAGCTATCTTATGATTGGGAAATCGAAGACAAGTATGACAGACTCCTGGCTTATGTCTGGACGGAAAAACAAGGGCTCTTCAATAAGTTTATCCTCAGCGAAGGTTTTGCCGCAGTTTTTTTGAAATTCCCTTTTAAATACAGGGAAGAATTTATTGAGGCAGAAAGAGAAGCCCGGGAGCTTAAAAAGGGATTTTGGAAAAAAGGCCCCTATCCCTCTATCTCAGTGCAAGACACAAGAGCTTATTTAGGTAAACTTCTCTCTGTTAAATACACGTGTTCCAGGGTGCAGACCAAAGGAAAATTTGTCTTTCTTTATTCTTCTGGAGAAGAATTTTCAACCCTTGTACCACGTGAAAGCATCTCTTTTTTTCCTGAACTTAAGTCCTTTGAGGGGAGGGCATTGACTGTAACTGGTTTCTTGGAAGAATATAAAGAGAAACCTCAGATTGTTGCTTTTTTTCCCAGGCAGATTAAAATAGAGAAACAATAAAATGGAAGACGGAAATCTCCTTTTTTACTTTTTTATTATTTTCTTTTCGGCCAAAATCATGGGCGAAATCTGCGTCAGGCTAAAGATGCCAGCCATCATAGGGGAGTTGATGGCCGGTGTTCTTTTGGGAAATTATGTCCTGGGGATAATCGATCATACAAACCACGTCTTGATGTCTATTGCTGAGATAGGAGTTATTTTCCTCATGTTTCATGTGGGGCTGGAAATACGCGTAAAGGATCTTTTTGCTGTTGGTAGAACCGCCGTTTTAGTCGGAATCCTTGGAGTGATGTTTCCTCTGGTATTGGGCTTAGGGAGCATGTTTTTCCTTGGTTACGAGTTTGTCGAAAGCCTGTTCGTTGCCACAGCCATCCTGGCTACCAGTGTAGGAATTTCAGTCAAGGTCTTACAGGACTTAGGATTGATCAAGCATAAAGTGGCCTACATCGTCATAGGAGCAGCTGTGTTAGATGATATATTTGCCTTAATTGTCCTTGCTTTAGTCAAAGGCTTGGCAAGAGGGGAGTTTCATGCCTTAGAGTTTTTCCTCTTAGTGATCGAAGCCTTGGCTTTTGTCGGCTTCCTCACAATGTGGGGCCCAAGATTGGCCGGTAGAACGCGTCGCTGGATCGAGAAATTAAACATTCCTGAAGGTCCTTTTGTTTTATCTGTTATTCTCTGTTTGGGCCTAGCTTACCTTGCTGATATGATAGGCCTGGCAGCAATTATCGGAGCTTTCATGGCAGGAATAGTGATCGATGAGTTGGCAGGAGTCTACGACTTGGAAAATAAAGTTAAGTATGTCAATGAGTTCCTTCTTCCTTTCTTTTTTGTAATGATGGGGGCCCATCTTGACCCCGGTGCATTCTTAAAGCCAAATTTGCTTTTTTTGACTCTGTTGGTAACCGCAATCGCTGTATTAAGCAAAATGGTCGGTTCTGTGCTGGCCTGCTGGAAAGAGAATTGGAAAACCAGAATTCAGATAGGAGTTTGCATGGTTCCCAGAGGGGAGGTTGGAATTATTGTCGGAATGGTTGGACTTTCCCTTCACACTATAACAAAAGATATGTATACGGTTGTCCTGGGAATGTCTCTTCTGACAAC
>SOIV01000174.1 GCA_004377005.1 Candidatus Aminicenantota bacterium
TCAAACCAGGAGAAACTTCAGATATATTTTTGAATTGACAAAGTAAAATTTTTTTGATAGTAGTAGCTTAATCAAGATGAGCGAAAGAATTCACACACCTGCAAAGAAAAGAGCTGTGTATCCAGGATCATTTGACCCTATCACCAGCGGGCATGTTGACATTATTCAAAGGGGATTGAAGATTTTCGATGAAATACTGGTTGCAGTCGTAGAGAATCCCAAAAAAAAATCTCTTTTCACGACTAAAGAAAGGATGAATATGATCCAGGATTTTTTCGTCGATCACAAAGATATCGAAGTAAAAGCCTTCGATGGTCTACTCGTTGAATTTGCGAAAAATAATAACGCTAATATTGTGATAAGGGGTTTAAGAGCCATCTCAGATTTTGAATATGAATTTCAAATGGCCTTGATGAATCGGAAGCTTGACTCAGAAATCGAGACACTTTTTATGATGCCCAATCTCAGCTATTCTTTCCTCAGTTCCAAATTAGTGAAGGAAATTTTCATGTTAGGAGGCGGTCTTAAAGATTTGGTCCCAGGGCAAGTGGAAAAAAAACTTAGGGAGAAATTCAAGAAAAGCACTCAAGCATAAGCTTACTACTAAAAAGGAGAGAGAAAATGTTTGGCCTCGGAAAAGCGAAAGGATTAGTTGGATTGGATATCGGTTCCTATTCTATTAAAGCTATCGAGTTGAAACAAAGGGCAAAAGAGGGAGAAGGCTCGTTTGAAGTCGAAAATATAGCTCTTGAGTTCCTACCTCATGACGCAATCGTAGAAGGAACAATCATGGACTCTGAAGCTGTGGTCGAAACTATAAAGATGATATTCGATGAAAACAAGATTTCGAACAAAAACGTTAATATCGCTGTCTCTGGCAGTTCAGTGATTATTAAAAAAATATCACTTCCCTCTATGGAAACAGAAGAGTTAGCAGAATCCATTATCTGGGAAGCAAGGCACAATATCCCCTATCCCTATGAAGAGACAAGTGTGGATTATGCTATCTTGAAACCATCTTCAGGTTCAGAACAGAAAGCTTTAGATATTCTTCTTGTAGCGGCAAAAAAAGAGAAAATCACCAATTATAGTAATGTTGTTTCTCAAGCTCGCAAAAACTTAGAAGCAATAGAAGTAGATGCTTTTGCCCTTCAAAATGCGATGGAGATAAATTATCCGGAGGTTTTCCGAGAAAAGACAACTGCTTTAATTAATCTTGGGGCACATACAACCAATATCATCATTACCGACAGGGGAACACCTCAATTATTCCGAGATCTCTCCATCGGTGGCTACTTTTTCACAGAGAATATAAGAAAGGACCTGGGCGTTAGCTCTGACGAGGCAGAAAAAGTACTCAAGGGAATTCCTGTCAAAGATATGCCACCTGAACAGACACAGGCTGTTATTGACACGAACACTGCAAATCTCCTTGAGGAAGTTGAAAAAACATTCTCTTTCTACGAATCTGGAGAAGGAAGTGAAAAGAAAATTGACAAAATTCTCTTGAGCGGCGGATTATCCAAGCTAAAAGACCTGCCGAAATCCTTTGAACAGAAGTTTAATACAGATACAGAGCTTTTCAATCCTTTTAGAAATATCTTTTATAACGAAAAGAAATTAGATTCTGTATATCTTCGGGATATGGCCTCTCTTTTTGGAGTGGCTACTGGACTTGCCACCAGGAGGGGAGAGGAATAAAATCATGATTAGGATAAATTTATTAAAGCCTGAAGCAAAAGAACTCCCGGTCGAAGAAGCCAGAAGGGAAATAAAACCTCCAAAAATGAGCTTAATCTATCTTCTTGTTGTCTTTGCCGTCGCAGCTCTTTTCTTTTACCAAAGAAGTGCTTTCAATAAAGAGGGAGGTCTCCTGGAAGACGCACAAGCAGAAAAAAATAAGCTCAGTAATGTTCTGGGCAAGTTAGAAGAAGCACAAAAACTAAAAAGCCTCTTCGAGAGAAAAATAAACCTCATCAACCAGATAAAGCCCCGCCAGCAGGTTGCAGTAAGGATAATGGATGAGTTAAGCAAACACATTCCTTACTATGTCTGGCTTTCAGAAGCTACTTACGACAAACAGAAGATTCATATAAAAGGGAGAGCTCTTTCTAACAACTTAATCGCAGATTATATTTATAGTTTAGAAACAAGCCCCTATTTCGTCAACGTCAACCTTCTCTCTTCCACTCAGAGGACAACGAGAGATAATCAATACCTAGAATTTGCCTTAAATGCAAGTTATGTTATCCAACCAGCAGCTGAATCCCTATCAGGAGAAGATGTAAGTGGGGTAGCAAAATGAAAGATTGGCCCTGGTATGGACACATCCTCCTGGCAGTGATTGTCTTTGCCCTTCTCTTCTTTATCTATTTCAAACCCCAAAACAACAAACTAACAGCCCTTAAAGATGAAAGGGAGAGAACTGAAGCAGAAGTAACGAATCTGAAGCAAAGAAATCTGCAACTGAGTAAAATTGAAGGAGAATTAATTGACTTGAGGAAAATTCTGAACGAGCTCGAGGCTATCATTCCTAAAAGGAAAGAAATATGGGACATTTTAAGGAAAATGCAGCAACTCGCCGTTAGTTCTCGTCTTAATATTGTAAAATTTCTTCCTAAGGGAGAAGTCGACATGGAATTCTACTATGAGTGGCCGATATCAATAGAAATAACAGGAAATTATCACAATCTAGCGATATTCTTCGACCGCTTGAGTAATTTTTCGCGCCTCTTCAATATAGAGGATTTCTCGATTAAATCCCTTGGAAAACAAACAGATACCACCACCATATCTGCAGCCTATACAGCAAAAACATACATCTTTCGTGAGGAAGCTGCTCCTGGAGAGGGGAGTAGATGAAAGAAAATAAATGAAAAAAATAGTATATCTCTTTCTTTTATTCAGTCTTATTTGTCTGTTTATCCTGCCCATCTTATCTCAGGAAGAAAAAGCGGAAAAAAAGGATTTAGCGAAAGAACTCAGCGCTGAGATGCCAAAAAGGACTTTACCTGCCTACCAGCGTGCAGGGAGGAAAGATCCTTTCAGAGATTTACTCGCCGGCAGAGATGCCAAGAGAGAAACCACACCTGGCGGAAAGCCTGAAATTTATATCGACGATATAACCCTTATAGGTATTGTCAAGACCAGAGGAAAATTCACCGCTATAGTAACCGGTCCTCAGGAATTCCCATTGTTCATCAAAGTCGGACAAAGATTCTCTGACGGCTTCGTTTTGTCAATTCAAGAATCTAGAATTATTTTCCGGAAAACAAAAGAAAGAGGCTTTCCTTTATTTAAACCAAGAGATATTGTCAAAGAAATTCATCCAGAGGAGCGGTAAGATGAAATGGAAAAAATTTTTCCAAATCCTTTCTGTGTTTTGTCTGTTTGCCTTATTAAACGGATATGTTCTTAACAATGAAGCCTTAGTCACCATAAATAAAATATCTGTCAAACCTGAAAAGCTCAATACACTAATAATATTCGAAACGAGCGCGCCTCCAACCATCTCTGAAACATATTATTTAAAAGATACTCCTTCAACAATTGTGCTCGAGTTTGATAACGCAGAAACAGCAGAAGATTTTCAAATCAGCCGAGGAGAATCTTTGCTCGTTGAGGACATAAGGGTAGAAAAAATAGAGGATAACGATATCCATGTTTTAATAGACCTGAAAGAGCAAGTGCCATACAGAATCTATGCCGAGCAGGAACAAACAATTGTAGAGCTGAATAGAATTCAAAGGACTTTAAACGGATACATAATCGATTCTGCAACGGAAGAAGAACTCAAAAAATGGCCTAAGAAGCAATTACTCTTTAGAGAAGTTGGCATCTTTGAGGAAAAGGACATGGTTAACGTCACGGCAAGACTGGACGAAAAAGCCATAATCCAGATATTTGCTCTTGAAAACCCCCTGCGTTTAGTAGTTGACTTCTTCCACACATTATATCCTGACCCCACTTTCCGCTATCCATTAGGAAAACTGGATATCCAAAGAGTAAGAACGGGACAATTTGAAACGGCTCCCCCTTACACAATCGCTCGATTAGTCTTCGACCTTAATCGGCCCAAATTCTACACTTTACTCTCTGAGAAAGAGAGTTTTATCTTCCAATTCTATAAAGATGAAGTAGCTCGAGTTGCTCCCGCCATGGTCCCCCCGACTCCAAGACCAGCACCTCCAGCTCCCCCGATCCCAGTTGAAGAAGTAGCACCTCCAGTGCCAACCGAGGTTCCGGTAGTACCAGAACGAGTCATAGAGGTTCCCGTCAGGCCCGTCAGGCCTACAGTCCTTGAAGCACCCGAAGTAAGATATGCTGGAGAAATTATCAGCATGAAATTCAAGGATGCTGACCTGCGAGATGTTATTCTCTATCTGGGACATTTTGCCGGTCTGAACGTCGTTTTCGATCCAGAAGTAAGAGGAACTGTCACCTGCGACTTACAGGATGTTCCCTGGGATCAAACTCTCGATATTATTCTTAAGTTAAACAAAATGGGAAAAACAATTGAGGGGAACGTTCTCCGAATTGCTCCTATGGCAGTTCTCACTCGAGAAGACGAAGAGCAGAGAAAGCTGGAAGAAAGCAAAGAATTAGCCGGTCCCATCCTGATTAAAGTGTTTGATCTCTCCTACGCAAAAGCTGGAGATGTTGAAAGTCTTCTGAGGACCAAAATTTCCCAAAGGGGAGAAATCATTGTCGATGAGCGGACAAACACCTTGATCATTTCTGATGTGGTAGACAGAATCGATACGTTGGAAAAACTCATCGCTGTGTTTGATACCCCAACGCCACAAGTTTCTATCGAGGCTCGGATTGTGGAGGCCACTTCCACCTTTGTCCGTAACCTCGGTATCCAATGGGGATTTCGCGGTATAATGGATCCTCTTCATGGCAACCAGACATCTCTAAAATTCCCGAGCGATATAACAGTTGACGGGGCTCTAATCCCTCAAGGAATCTCCACCAGAGGAATCGGAGGGCCTCTGGGCGGTTATGCTATAAACCTCCCTGCCCCTGCATTCAATACCGCAGTCGGTCTTTCTTTTGGCAGTGTCCTGGATACCTTCAGGCTGGATATGGCTATTTCTGCTCTTGAAACTTCGGGCCAGGGCCAAATAATCTCCAGCCCTACAGTAACCACTCAGAACAACAAGCAAGCAGAGATTATCCAGGGAAGGCAGATTCCTGTCCAGACTGTGGCTAACTTTACCACAACCACAAGATTCGTTAATGCAGCATTAGAGCTTAGAGCCACTCCTCAGATTACGGCTGAAGGAACAATTATCATGGATATTGAAATAAGGAACAACGCTGCCGACTTCGCCAACCTGGTCAACGGAATTCCTCCGATAACTACTCAAAGCGCCACAACCACGGTCATGGTTAGAGATGGAGGGACAACCGTTATCGGAGGAATTTACAGGACTGAAGATTCTATTACTCGAGAAAGAGTTCCCTTTCTCCATAAGATTCCCATCCTGGGAAGCCTTTTCAAGAATTTCGCTCGAACAAGGCAAAAGCGAGAGCTGATCATTTTTATCACTCCTCGAATAATAAAATAGCAGGATGTATAAAATGAAAAGAACAAAAAATTCCCTAAAAATTACGGCAATCCTTTGCGTTTTTTTCTTCCTTCTTTCTTGCAACAACACAGTGGGCGATAGCGACAAGTCCGGCGTTATGCTTACAGTCACGAGAATACACGGGATGGATTTAGAGGGGGGAGATGCAGATTATCTTATGTCAGATGTCATAACAAATGGAATCGCCTTAACAAATCCGGTTACGGTTACGCTAGAAGCGAAGTTTAAGAATCCGGAGCCCCTTGTACCTGGAACATCTTACAAAACCAGTATATTGATTGACCGCTATACAATCACTTACACGAGCCCTGAAGGAGACCCTGTCCCAGTTGCATTCGAAGGCAGGCTCGCAGCTGTTTGCGAAGTTGACGCTTCTGTGGATCTCGAAATTTTGGCAGTGAGAGCGGAAGCCAAGACTGTCGCTCCCTTGAACGCTCTAATCGGAACTTTAAACGTCATATGGGCAGTAGCCGAAATAAGATTTATTGGTCATGACTTGGCTGGCAACGGGGTTGAAGCTACAGGCTATCTGACCATATACTTTGCCGACTGG
>SOIV01000266.1 GCA_004377005.1 Candidatus Aminicenantota bacterium
GATGGACATATCATTGAACATCAAATTCATTATTTCTGATATAGAGGCTTGATTGTTGTACGGGTTTAATTGAGAAAATGGGGACAGGCCCCATTCTCTTCATTGATACAAGAATGTAGACTGAAGGCCTAAATAGGAGAACATAGTTACGGACCGTAGGGGCTTGATTGCTGTGGGGGTTTGATTTATCAAACCCGCACTTGTTTGTTGTAGGGGCTTGATTTATCAAGCCCACATTATAAAAATATTAAAATATTATTAAAACCAAAAACACAAAACGTAAAGAGCAAAAAAGATACGGTATGCGAAACCAATGGCCACGCGAAGACAGAAAAGAGTTGCCAGCTTAATAAAAGAAGAACTCAGTCGTCTCCTGGTTGAGGAGATCCAGGATTCATCTTCTGGATTGATCACTATAACCAGGGTTGAAATGGGTCCTGATTTGAAAACAGCCCATATCTATCTGAGTATTTTCGGTGGTGAACAAAAAGAGACAATCCTTGAACTTTTGGATAAAAAAAAAGGATACCTGAGAAAATCTATTGCCTCTAAAGTCAAATTAAAGTATAATCCCTTTCTTATTTTTTCTTTTGACCCAAGCCCTGATTACGAAGCAAGAATTGATAAGCTCTTAGAAAATATAAGAAAAGATGAAAAATGACCCTCTAAGCTTAACCACCCAGAAAATACTCGAAAGCCAGCGTATTGTTATCACTTCTCATCTCAGGCCAGATGGTGATTCCATATGTACCAGTCTTGCCTTAGCCTTTATGGGGGAACTCTTAGGAAAAGAAGTAGAGATTATAAATAAGGATAATACTCCGTATCCTTTCAACCACTTCCCCAATATCGAAAAAATCAAGATTGGACAAATCCCTCCCCAAGGTTTTGATATGGCCATTCTCCTTGAATGTGCTAATGTTTCCCGCTCCGGGCAGGAGAACCTGGATAACTATTTTAAAATTAATCTGGATCATCACCATTCCAATGATTATTATGCGGATATAAATTGGGTTGAACCCGAGGCATCTGCGGTAGCAGAAATGGTTTACAGACTTGGAGAAAAATTAGATACACGGTTTACCTCTCAGATAGCCAACCATCTTTATTGTGGGATTGTCTCAGATACAGGATCATTCCAATTTTCCAACACCAACGCAAGATGTTTCGAGGTCTGCCATAAATTAATCGAGTCTGGAGCTAGCTCTATCAAAGTCTCTGAGCTTTTATTCAACAATAACTCTCCAGAAAAAATCAAGCTTTTAGGCCAGGTCCTTTCCACTCTACAGATGAATAAAAAAGGCAACATTGCCATGATCACCATGTTCAAAAAAAACTTAGATTCTCTTAACCTTAGAGAAATAGATACTGAAGACATCATTACATTGGCCCGCTCTATCAGTGCAGTGGAAATGGTTCTCTTTTATAAAGAAATTAAGAAAGATACCTTCAGGGTCAGTCTCAGGTCAAAAGGAGGGGCTAACGCTGCTTTTATTGCTGAGCATTTTGGTGGAGGTGGTCATCTTCACGCAGCAGGCTTTACTGTCACTGGCAAATACGACAGATTAATGATAGAAATACCTGAAATAGTTGATAAACTCTTGAAAAAGCAAGCAAGAATCAAGACTAAGAATGACCAGAAACTTATTGACTCATACTAAGTTATGGACGGGCTTATCCTCGTAGATAAACCACAAAACTTCACATCCCACGATATCGTCCTCAGAATAAGAAACATTCTAAACATCAAGAAAGTCGGACACTATGGCACCCTGGATCCCTTAGCCACCGGCTTGATGCTTCTTGCCTTAGGAAAAGCTACAAGGTTTTTTCCGTTCTTTTCTACTACAGATAAAGTCTATGAGGGACTAATAAGATTGGGATTTTCCACTGATACATATGACTCTGCCGGAAAACCCACTTCATCAGAAGAGAAAAACTATCCCCAAAAGGACAACCTTTTAAAAGCTATGAAAAAATTCGAAGGCGAGATTCAGCAGCTCCCTCCCCCTTATTCTGCAAAAAAATATAAAGGAAAACCTTTGTATGCATTAGTGAGGGAAAAAAAAGAATTTGAATTAAGACCGAGTAAAGTTTTTATCCATTTTTTTCAATTAATAAAATACAAGCCTCCTCTTCTAGAATTTAAGGCGAAATGCTCATCTGGAACTTATATCCGTTCTCTCGCTCATGATTTAGGGGAGGGCCTGGGATGCAGAGCTCATCTCTCCGAGCTTACCAGAACAGATGTGGGAAATTTTAATATAAAGGAGAGTCGCTCCATTGAAGAAATAAAAGGACTAGCTGATGCAGGAAAGATTGATGAATTTCTCATCCCTTTTGAATCACTCCTTCCTGAATTTCCTAAAATTATCCTCAAGGAGAGAGGCTCTGTTCTGGTCAAGAATGGCAATTTGGTTTTCCCTGAAAATATCCAGAAAGTAATTCTTGATGAATCTTCTTCTGCTGATATCTCTCCTGAAGGAGAGGAATTATTCAGGATGTTTAGTCTAGAAGGAAAATTTCTTGCTTTAGCCAAAAAAGTGCCTGAAAAAAATTGCTTTCATCCTTTCTTAGTCATTGACTCAAAGGAAGCGGAGCAATAAATTAAAAACAATGAGAAAAAGAGAATTGTTTGCTTCCCGCTGGGGAATTATTTTTGCCGGTCTGGGAATGGCTGTGGGTACCGGAAATATATGGCGTTTTCCACGAATTGTCGCCCAACAGGGAGGAGGAGCATTCCTCATTCCCTGGATCCTTTTCCTTTTCCTCTGGTCTATTCCTCTCCTTATAATTGAAATATCCATGGGCAAGAAAACCCGGTCGGGAGTTATCGGGTCTTTCGGAAAAATCATTGGCAAAAATTATGCCTGGATGGGAACTTTTGTCACCTTTGTCACTACAGCCATCATGTTTTACTATGCAGTAGTTACTGGCTGGTGCCTAAAATATTTCCTGGCGACATGCTTCCAGGACTTAATCAAAAAGGACTCGTTGGAATTCTGGAATTCTTTTACTTCTTCCTGGGAGCCGGTTCTTTTTCTCTTTACTGCTCTGGGGATCGGCGCCTTCATAATCTACAAAGGAGTTGTAAAAGGAATAGAGAGAGCCAATAAAATTCTTATCCCGTCTCTTTTTATTCTACTGATCATAGCCTGTGTGCAGAGTCTGACTCTTCCTTCTGCTTTTCAAGGTTTAAATTTTCTTTTTTCTCCTAATCTTGCCAGATTGGCTGATTACGAAGTATGGTTGAATGCCTTGAGCCAATCTGCCTGGTCTACAGGAGCAGGCTGGGGCTTGATACTTACCTATGCTGTTTACTCTCACAAAAAAGAAAATCCTGTGCTGACATCAGCCACGCTTGGTCTCGGAAATAACCTCGCCTCACTTCTGGCAGCAGTAGCTGTCATTCCAACTGTTTTTTCCTATTTTTCAACGCAAGATTTCTCCCATCAAAAAATCCTCGAAGTGATGCAAGCAGGCAATCAAGGCCTGACTTTTATCTGGATTCCGCACCTGTTTTCAAAAATCCCTGCTGGCTCTTTTTTCCTGGCACTTTTCTTTCTCGCCCTTTCCTTTGCTGCCTTTTCCTCTCTTATTTCCATGATGGAACTTGACACTCGTATTTTGATGGATGCAGGATTCTCAAGAAAGAAAGCTATAGCACTGATATGCGTGTGTGCGTTCCTTCTCGGGCTTCCTTCTGCCATTAGTATGGGGTTTTTTACAAATCAAGACTGGGTCTGGGGTTTGGGCCTAATGGTTAGCGGCTTTTTCTTCACGATCGCAGTCATTAAATATGGTCCAAAAAAATTCCGCCAAAATATCATTTCCACTCCTGACAGTAAGGTAAGATTAAATAAATGGTTTGATATACTTGTCACTTTTCTCCTTCCTCTTCAGTTTTTGGTGATGCTTGGATGGTGGCTCTGGAAAAGTTACTCTGGAAATCCTCATAACTGGTTTAATATAACCTCTCCCAACTCCGTAGGCACTGTCCTTTTTCAATGGACCATAGCCATTGGATTATTTATTCTTTTAAACAAAATCATCGCAAAAAAAATGTTAAGCAATAAAAATGACTCTTGAAGCTCTTCTTTTTATGGTTTTTATTTTTGCCGTCTGTCTGGGTGGCTTTGCCTACAGCCTCTATCTATCTTCTAAAAATAGATAGGTCTAGACTTAACTCCCATATCTTCAATCAATCCTTGAATTTTAGTCCAAGATATTGTATTTTAAGGTGGAAATGAGACTGAACAAAAATCAAATAGAGCATATGGCTTTCATTATCGTTCGAAACCTGCTTAAAGAAGAAAAAATTATCGCTGATAACAGGAATAAGCTTACTGAGAGCCTTATGAATCTCATAACCGATGAGTTTCAAAAAGAAGACACACTTGACCAAGAAGTGAGGGAAATTCTCAGCAAGCACATGGAAAAAATCCGAAGCGAAAACATCGAATACCAGACTATGTTCAGAATGATCAAAACAAAATTAGCCAAAGAAAGGAATATTGTGCTGTGACCAAGAGATTATCGAGAGAAAAAATCAATTTTTTAGCTCGCCAGATCCTTGATTTTCTGTTTGAATATGATGAGGTCGACTTCCTTTTTGAACCCAATGAAATAAGGCTCTCCGTGGTAAAGACCCTAGAAGAAGAGCTACAACTCTATGATTCAATAGATAAAAAAGCTATAGAAAAAATCCAGTCTCAGAAAAAAGCCATCGAAGAAGGAAGCAGGGAGTGGGAAATCCTATACCGCAAATATTACAATGATGAAATCTCGAAGCTCGGAACATTTCTCGAATAAAACTGCCTTAAATAAGGGGGGAAAAAACTTCATAGAATTCGAAGAACTAGTCCGCTATTCTGAAACCGATCAAATGGGAGTTGCTCATAATAAAAATTACTTCGGGTGGTTTGAGATAGGTCGAACAGAATATTGCCGCCAAAAAAATATTCCCTATAAAGACATCGAAGCGCAAGGATTCTACCTGGTTGTTGTCGAGGCTTTCTGTAAATACAAGAAACCACTAAAATATGATCAAAAATTCATTATTCGCGTTTTCTTGGAAAAAATAACTCCAAAGAAATTAGAGTTTACTTATGAGCTGGTAACCAAAGAAGGGAAAAAATTGATAGCCTCAGGTCATACAGTCCACATCGTGACTAATTCAGAGGCAAAAACCTGCTCTCTCCCACCCCATATAATTAATAGTTTGAAGGCTTCTTAGCTTAAGGGAATTTTTAAAAATACTTAATAATTTTTAACACTACCTACTATTCATACACTAATATCATTACTCGCCTGTTCTGAGATCTTCCCTCACTAGTCGAATTGTCAGCTATCGGCTTGTCACTTCCATAACTGATCACTTCCATTCTGTGGAGAGGAATATGATACCCATCGTGCAGGTATTCCATCACTGCTTCAGCTCTTTTCTTCCCTAAAAACACATTCCAGTCCTCTGGTCCTGTGCTATCGGCATGTCCCTGGATTTCAAGATACAGACCTTTATTCTGAGCAATGAGTCTCTCGACAAATTTATCCAATGCTACCTTGGCTTCATCACCGAGTTCGTAGCTTTCGAATTCAAATTTAGCTTCATCATTTCTTATGATCTCTTGTAAAACCAGTTTTCCCTGAGCAAATTTTCTCACTTCACTTATCTTACTATCTAAGTCGGATTTCTGTTGATTTAATTCGGACTGATGCTGGGTAATGAGCGAACCAAGAGTGGTTAATCTTTCATCATGTTCTTTGATTCTCTTCTGATTCTCCTCAACGGCAGTTTCCATCCCTTCTACTTTTTGATCCAGAGTAGCCATTCCTCCCATCACATATTTTTTGGTAGCGCAACCCGTGTTAGTTATCAATCCTATGAGAAACACGGCTCCAACAAGAAATGTGATTCTGTTTTTGTTCATTTTTACCTCCTTCCTTTTTTTTATGATAATTATCCTTTGATAATATGAAATTAATTGAACCTCGTCCAGAATTTTTTATCATAACACAAACTTTATTATCTTCAAACCTCTTTTTAAGATCTTTTCTGCTATGACTTCACTCTAAGGGGATTTCTTTTCACCGCTATAATATCCTTCTCTTGTTCTCACTTTGTACT
>SOIV01000226.1 GCA_004377005.1 Candidatus Aminicenantota bacterium
AGGAGAGCCAGACGGTTTCGCCTCATTCTTTTCTCATCAGTCATTACCATAACATTATCAAAAAACTTATTTATTGAAGATCTAATTCTGAAAATAATTCTCTGCACCTGAGGAAAATCTCCTTTAGAAATTAATGGAAGGATATTATTCTTTATTATGGAAAAAGTGGTATAAAGCTCCCTCTCTTCCTTTTCAGCCAGCAGTGCTTGATTGATTCTAAACAGAGGTTGATCTTTCAGAATATTGTTTACTCTTTTGGCGATGATGATCAAAGGTTCAAAATTCGGACTTTCCTTAAGACTATCCAGCGCTTTAAGCCTGAGATAAGAATGATAGATGTTATCAATACCCACGGAAACGGAAGCACTGATCAAGTCATACCGATATCCTTGCCTCTCAAAAATGTAGCGCAACCTGTTTGAAAAGAAGTCCAGGCAGTAACTTTTTATTTTATCTTTAGGCTCTCGGAGCTTCTCTCCGTAAATGGCCATCACTTTGTCCAGAAGCCGCGAGAAAGAAAAGCAAAGCTTTCTCTCAATGATCACCTTACAGATACCTTGGGCATTTCGTCGCAAACCAAAGGGATCCTTGGACCCTGTTACTTTTATCCCGGTTCCAACCACTCCCACGATAGAGTCCAATTTATCAGCTATGGATAGTATGGCTCCAGTCAAGGAAGCGGGAGATTCATCATCCAAGCTTACGGGCTGATAGTGTTCATAAACTGCTTTCCAAACCAGGGCAGGATATCTTTCTTCCCTGGCATAGAGCCCGCCTACATTTCCCTGAAGTGAGGGAAATTCTCTTACCATCTCTGTGAGAAGGTCTGCCTTGGAAAGCTCAGCCGCCTGAATAACCTGTTTCTTTTCCTTTTTAGCCTCGATCTTATCAGCCAGGTAAGAAACTATTTTCTTTAATCTTTGAGTTTTATCTTCATAACTCCCCAGTTTTTCCTGAAAGACAATCTTATCTAAGTCTTTTGTTCTGTCTTTTAAGGTTATCCTTTTGTCTTGTTCCCAGAAAAATTTGGCATCCTCCAATCGAGCTTTAAGCACTCTCTCATTTCCCTTTCGAATAAGAGACTTTGAATCCTGGTAGGCATCAGCCACACCTAAAAAGAAAGGCCGTTGTTTCTTCTCTTTGACAATAGAGAACAGTTTCTGCCCTTCTCTCATAGCAGTGCTTAAGACTTCCAGAGGTAAATTTAAATATTCTTCCGGAAACGAGCCCAGGAAAACATGAGGATATTCGATATCATAGATAATGCGTTCAAGAAGATCTTCATCCGGATGAAGGGTGGCTTTTAGAGAGGCCAACTTCCGCACTATCTGATTTAAAATCATCTTTCTTCTTTCTTCCTGATCAATCACAACCCTCATCTTCCTTAGAGTTTCTCTGTACTCTATGAAGGATCTTACCTTAATTTTTTTGGGAAAATATATCTTATGACCGACTATTGAATTCCCAGCGTGTATTCCTCCTACAGAAAAAGAGAGCATTTTCTCGCCGAAAAGACAGAGAATATTTTTTATCGGACGGGAAAATCTAAAAGAACTTTCCCCCCATCTCATCATTTTAGGGAACGAAAGGGAAGAGACAATTTGAGGCAGAATCTCGGAAAGAATATCTCGAGTGGGCTTTCCTCTTTCGATCTTTTTTAAACCCAGATACTCTCCCTTTGCGGTCTTTATAACCTTAAGTTCACTGACTCTAACTCCTTGAGACTTAGCAAATCCCTTGGCCGCAGGCGAAAAAGATCCGTCCTTTTTTACGGCAACAGCTTTAGGAGGACCGGTAATTTCCTCTTCTCTATCTTTTTGGGATGGAGCAAAATCACCGACAACAACCAAACGACGGCAGGTTCCATATGTTTCGATTTGTTCCCCATCAATATTCTGCGAAGAGAGCTCTTTCTTTAATTTCTCCTTCAGTTGCACAAGAGCAGCTTTCACGTGCGCAGCAGGCATTTCTTCGGTGTTTATCTCTAAGATAAATTCCATCAGGGTGAACTCTCCCTAGCTATGTATTTTTCAGCAATCTGGCTGACCAGGCCTCTTATCTGAGCAATCATTTTGACTCTCTCTGTAACACTTATTGCCCCTCTGGAGTCCAGAAGGTTAAAAAAATGGGAGCATTTTAGACACATGTCGTATGCAGGAAGGAGCAGATCTTTATCGATGAGCTGCCTGGCCTCTTTCTCGTTCAAAAGGAAAGAGTCCTTAAGTCTCCTTACGTTGGCCAGGCTAAAATTGTATTCTGAAAACTCCCTCTCCTCAATGAACCGTAAATCCTGGTAGCTGACATCTTCAGACCAGTTCAGGTCATAAATATTATCTTTTCCCTCCAGAAACATTTCTAACCTTTCCAGGCCGTAAGTGATTTCAACGGGTACCGGAAAAAGCTCAATCCCGCCTGCCTGCTGGAAGTAAGTAAACTGAGTAATCTCCAGCCCATCCAGCAAAACCTGCCACCCAACACCCCAGGCGCCGATGGAGGGAGCTTCCCAGTCATCTTCGTCGAATCGAATATCATGATCCTGGAGATTGATGCCCAGAGCACCCAAGCTCTTAATGTAGATTTGCTGAATGTCCGAAGGAGAAGGCTTCATGATAACCTGGTATTGGAAGTGCTTTTGGACCCGGTGAGGATTTTCTCCGTAGCGGCCATCCGCAGGCCTCCGCGACGGTTGAACATAGGCAACTTTCCACGGTCTTTTATCAAGAACTCTGAAAAACGTATCAGGAGTCATGGTTCCCGCACCAACCTCAAGGTCATAAGATTGAGCAAGATAGCATCCTCGGTCAGCCCAGAACTTCTGAAGATTCATAATAAGGCTTTGAATACTCATTTTATCTTTTTTTTCTCCATCCACATTAAAACAGGATTCCGCGCAGCACTAGTCTCGTCCAGGCGCCGCACGTAGGATGTATGTGGAGCAGACCTCACAACCTCTGGATTCTTTTTTGCTTCTTTCGAGATCTGCTTCATGGCATCAATGAAAAGATCAAGATCTCTCTTGCTTTCAGTCTCTGTGGGTTCGGTCATTAACGCACCACGAACAATCAACGGAAAAGACATGGTCGGAGGGTGCAGGCCAAAATCGATGAGCCTTTTGGCTATGTCAATGTTTCCGACACCGTGTTCTCTCTGAAACTTATCTGAAAAAACACACTCATGAAGAGTAGGTGTCTTGTACTTCAGATAATACTCTCTTTCCAGGCTCTTGCGAATATAATTAGAATTCAAAACTGCAACCTCTGATACCTCCTTTAATCCTTCGTACCCTAAGGATAGAATATATGCCAGTGCTTTGACAATAACTAAAAAATTTCCGTAGAAGCTGTGGACTTTTCCGATACTCTTCGGCCGGTCAAAGTTAAGGAAGTATTTTCCATCTTTCCTTTCTATGATGGGAAGAGGAAGATAAGGCTTCAACATCCGTTTTACCCCTACTGGTCCAGAACCAGGGCCGCCACCGCCATGAGGTGTGGAAAATGTCTTGTGCAGATTCAGATGGATCACATCAACATCCATATCTCCAGGTCTGCAGACTCCTATCAGAGCGTTCATGTTGGCTCCATCCATGTAGACAAAGCCACCTTTGGAATGAACAATTTCGGCCATTTTTTTTATGTCAACCTCAAATACCCCTAATGTATTCGGGTTAGTTATCATCAAGGCAGCCACTTCTTCTGTCATGTTCTGGGCGAGGCTCTTCAGGTCAATCGTTCCCTTTTTGTTGGATCGGATTTCTTGAACACGATAACCGCAGAGATGGGCGCTTGAAGGATTGGTTCCATGAGCTGAATCCGGAATGAGGACGATTTTTCTCGGGTTTCCCCTCTCTCCAAGATAGGCACGGATGAGCATCATGCCTACCAGCTCACCCTGCGCCCCTGCAGAAGGCTGAAGACTAAAGGCATCCATTCCTGTCAACTCAGCCAGAAGCTCCTCTGTTGTTTTAAGAACCTCGAGATTTCCCTGGACTAAATCAAGTGGGGCAGCAGGATGGGAGGAGTTAAATTCCAAGAGAGAGGCTATTTTTTCGTTTATTTTAGGATTGTACTTCATAGTACACGAACCCAGAGGATAAAAACCCACATCTATACAATGATTTGTCTGGGAAAGCCGGGTAAAATGCCTGACAATTTCCACTTCTGAGACCTGAGGAAAACCTTCTATTTCATCTCTTACGGGAAGATTCCGAAGTATGTCCTTTTTAGAAGGAACATCAAGCTCGGGCAGAGAAAAGGCTCTTTTTCCCTTCTCGCTAATTTCAAATATCAAAGGTTCACGAATCATTTTTATTTTTCTTTTACGCCTTCCTTTAAAATCGCCGCCAGTTTATCAATCTCTTCTCTCTTATGCATCTCGGTCACACACACCAGGGCACATTTCTTAAGCTCTGGATAATACTCACCAAGGTTCAAGCCTCCGATAATTCCTTTTTTTCTGAGAAAGCCACTGATTTTTTCGAAACCTCCTGAGAATTCAAGTACAAATTCGTTGAAAAAATTTCCCTTGAATTTTCTTTTTATCCCCTTTATCTGGCTTAGTTTTTCCAGGGCATAATTGGCTTTCTGGATATTCTGCCAGGCAAGCTCTTTTAATCCCTCCCGGCCCAATGTTTCCAAGAAGATCGTGGCCCTCAATGCACACCAGGCCTGGTTTGTGCAGATGTTTGAAGTAGCTCTTTCTCGTCTTATATGCTGTTCTCTCGTGGATAAAGTCAGAACAAATCCTCTTTTCCCGTCTACATCCTTTGTCTGACCTGCAATACGCCCCGGAAACTGGCGAATATATTCCTGGCAACAGGCCATGAATCCCAGATAGGGACCGCCAAAACTCAAAGGAAGTCCAAAGGACTGCCCTTCCCCTGCTACGATATCAGCTCCCAGCTTTCCCGGGGCCTCCAGAATGCCAAGTGATACTGGTTCTGTGACTACAACTATGGATAAAGCCTGGACGCTGTGAGCAAGGTCAGATATCTTTTTAAGGTTTTCTATTATCCCCATAAAATTGGGCGACTGAAAGACAACAGCCGCTGTCTTATCATCCAGCTTTTTTCTTAGATCCTTAAGGTCGAACTCTCCCGTCTCTGAATACTTGATCTCTTCAATCTCAACTCCCAAGTTTTTCACATACGTTTGGATTACTCTCCTGTAATGGGGGTGGAGGGTTTTGGCTATTATAACCTTTGATTTTCCTTTCAAGCGATGGGCCATAAGAACTGCCTCAGCCGCAGCAGAAGCCCCGTCATAAAGGGAAGCATTGGCGATATCCATTCCCGTCAACTGGCAGATGAGAGTCTGAAACTCAAAAATGACCTGGAGTGTTCCCTGACTGACTTCAGGCTGGTAAGGAGTATAGGGGCTTATAAACTCTCCTCTGGAGCTTAAATAATCCACGATGTAGGGAATCACATGGGAGTAAGCTCCGGCTCCCAAGAATGAAAGATAATTCTGATAGTTGTTTTTCTGTGTTATTTTCTCAAAGAGCTGAATCAGCTCGAGTTCTGTCATCGGAGAAGGAACATTAAGCTCCCTTTTCAACATTATGTCTTTAGGGATCGTGCTAAAAAGTTCATCCAGGGAAGAGATGCCGATTTTGGCCATCATTTCTTTCCTGTCTTTATCGCTCAGTGAAATGTAACTCATAAGCTAAATATTCCCTTTTTACTCCTCGATCCCCTCTATGAATTCTTCGTATTCAGAGGCTGTCATCAACTTTTCGAGTTCTGTCTCATCCTTTATTTTAAGACGAATAAACCAACCTTTGCCATGAGGGTCTTGATTAACAAGTTCGGGGGAATCATCCAATCCCTTGTTTACCTCTATGACTTCTCCGGAAACAGGAGAGTAAACATCGGAAACCGCCTTAACGGATTCAATGACTCCCATTGATTGATGAAATTCCAGTTTCTTTCCGACTTTAGGCAACTCGACATAGACAACATCTCCCAGCTGCTTTTGAGCAAAATCTGTAATCCCCACAGTCGCCTTATCGCCTTTCACCTGAATCCATTCATGGTTCTTAGTGTAGTAAAAGTCGTCAGGATACATCTTGCGCCTCCTGCTTTATATTCAA
>SOIV01000066.1 GCA_004377005.1 Candidatus Aminicenantota bacterium
CTGCGGACGATGGAATACATGCTGGATCCTTTGGCCAGAGCTTTTTCTAAATAAAGTCTTTGCATCTTCTTATCACCCATTAACTCATAGGCTGCGGCAATATTGGCCAGAGCTATAAAGGTAAAATCATCTGGCTCAAAACTCATGATTTTTTTATAAATCTCAATGCCCTTATCCCACTTTTGCTGAGCAAAATAAAACTGACCCACCTCGTGCAAAATGTGGACATTATCTGGATTTTTTTTCGATAGGGAAAAAAGGAGAGATTCAAGTTGCCGGAAATTTTTTTCCTCGGCTGCCTCTAACCGCAAGGATCTTGCTTCCCATCTGTCTTCGAGGATATCGCTTACACCTAAGACATCAAAGTCAGGATCGATCGTAACCCGTGAAACAACTTCTCCTTTTTCAAGGTCAAAGTTAAATTTCTTTTTACTTCCTTTTACCTCGACCTCTCTTCTAAAGGACCTTTTGTTAGTTAGGAACTCGAGGGTGAGCGGCATTCTAAAATGCTTAGGTACGTTCTCTTGGTAGAGAGTCCCCCTCACCTTGCCACCGATATTTATGGATTTTACTCGATAGCGAGGGAGCCTCCCTCCGCGGAGATAATAATCAAAAAACCAATTCAAATCTTTCTGAGAGACTGAATTGACGATCCGGATAAAATCGGCTGTATCTGCTTTTTTGCTTCTAAAAGCTTCGATATAACTCCTTAAAGCTTTAAGGAATAACTCTTCTCCAAGGATATGTTTTAGGGTATGAACCACAAAAGCAGCTCTCTCATAAACGAGAAATCCTTCAGCATGTTTCGCACCCCCTTCAAGGATAGAAAGAGTCTTGGGATTGCCGACAGGGATAGCTTTATTAAGCAATCCGAATAACACTTCTCTCTTGGCTTTTTTATCAGGAGCTTTTTCAGACCTGTAACAATAGTCAGAAAAAGTGGCCAGCCCTTCATGAAGCCATGTGTCCTCGCCCAGGTTGTATGAGACGGTCTCACCCCACCAGAGATGCGCGATCTCATGGGGAATCAGGGGAAAATCTAGGTTAATTAAATGGGAAGAAATGCCGTATCCAAACGGAGCACCGGTGCCAGTGCCATAGCTCATTCCGATTTCAATAATATTAAATTTCTCCGCGTCAGGAGCGCCAAATTTCTGAGTGTAAAAACTGAGGATTTCTTCAGTTTTCTCGATGTAGGGATCAAGAAAGTCTCTGTGATGAGGGAAGAAGTAAGCCGTTATATGAAAATCACCGATCGTTTTGCTTTTTGAAATATATGAAGCTGCGAACAGGAAAATGTCTAAACTGGAGATCTCTCCTTCTTGAAAGACGAAAATCTTCTTTCCATTCTCTTCGGCGGTACTCTCCAATTCTCCGTTGGTGATAACTGTCCATTCTGAAGGTACTTTGGCCCTTATAGTCAGCGGCATAGACTTATTAGCGATGTAGGGATACCAGAGCTGGACTGGGCGAAGCCATGCTGCTTCCTTGGTTACGGAGGAAAAGGCTCTGTTGTATCGCCTCTCCTTGGGATCAAAATCAGAGGGCATATAAAATATGCCGTCGTAAGAAGCCACGATTTCAACTGTTTCTCCCTCGGAAAGCTCCTGATCCAAGCTGACACGGACAAGGCTCGTTTCGGAATTGGGGAAGATTCTTTCAACCTTATTTTGGGAAAAGACAAGAGCATTATCGTTTTCATCTTTGACTGAGTTGACACGAAGAGAGGGTCGAAGGTGGAAATCAAAAGATTTTAAGCCATTGATTCCAGAGCGAAGTCTTAGCTTCGCTTCTCCCTTTAGTCCATGCTCTTCAGGGATTATTTCGATATCCAAGGAAAAATG
>SOIV01000090.1 GCA_004377005.1 Candidatus Aminicenantota bacterium
CGCTCTTGCTTTTTCTTTCAGCTCATTCATCTTTTTTCCTTTTAACTCCAGATTCTATAATATATCATAAATAAGACTTAAGACATAAAATCATACGAGCGGTGCGATGTCTTTTTTGTGGCTGAAAAATGGGGACAGGCCCCATTTCTCTTGGGATTGATTCCTCTGTAGGGGCTTGATTCATCAAGCCCACATTTTTGAGTATAAAAATGGTTAAAAATTGGCGCAGTCCCCATTTCTCCCGTTTCTCTGTGCGACTCCTATTTCTCTACTTCAAGGCCAAAGGCGCCATATACAGTTTTTTATTTTTTAATCTTATAAAATCTTTTGGGATGATGATTTTTATGTTAGAATATAAATAGCATAGATGAAAGGTTCGCTTAAAAGCTCGCATTTTTCAGATTTTCTCCAGCCTTCTCAAATTATTTTCAACCTTAAAGCCAAGGATAAAATTCAGGCTATCGAAGAACTGCTGGATGTTTTAGTCAAGCAAAAGCTTGTCGAAAATAAAAAGCTCATTTTGACCCGGATTATTGATAGAGAAAGACTGGAATCCACCGGGCTCGGGCACAATGTCGCTCTTCCCCATGCCCGTGTGGACACTGAGGGGGAAATAGCTATTGCCGTAGGGAAATCTAAGGCGGGAATTAGCTTTGATTCCATTGATCACAAAAAAGTCCATCTCATTATACTTATTGTCTGGGATCCTTCTCTTCCTGGCCTTTTTAATCATCTGTTTGCTGGGCTGGCCAAATTCTTAAGGTACTCGGGATTCAGACAGAGAGTCTTTGGATCTAAGAATAAATCAGAGCTGCATGGAGTTCTCTCAGAAATAGCATTAAGCCTTCCTCAAGAGGATACGATTATCAGCCGAGCCAGCCTTCTGATGAAGCTACAAGAAATCGAGATAAAAAAGAAAAAGGCAAAAAAGGAGCAACGGAAAAAACTCAAAGAGCAGGCTACTTTGATTCGCCAAGAGCTCGATGAAGCCCTGGTGGACAGGTATGACAGGCTCATGGAAAGATACGGGTTTGCTGTGGCTGAGGTGGATGGAGGTGTTTGTCAAGGCTGCAATATCAATGTGGCTACGGGATTGAGCTCAGCCATAGAGGGGAGCAACGATATTTATGTCTGTGAAAACTGCGGCAAATTCATGGTTGCTTCAAAGAATAAAGAGAAATAATTATTAAACTTTGGAGCTAGCATAGATCTTGTCGTAGCGAGCGACAAGGGGGAACGTATCAATCTTGTTGGGAAAACTGTCGTTGCGGACGATGCGAAGCAATCACTTGAGATTAATTATTCTATACTTTCCTTAACAAGGTTTGCCGGCTTTAAAAGTCTATAAACAGGATAGGTCTGTAGCTCTCGACGCCACTGGGAGACAACATAACGGTCGAAGAAATTCCAGACGAGCAGTCCATCATCGCTTTCTGGCTCAAGAAGGTAGGCCGCTACATTGGCAAGAGGCTGGGCCGTCGCTATAAAAAGAGTCCCTTCTGGAAACTCTTTTTTCTCCAAGTGGTATTCGCCTTTTACTGAATTCAAGTAGTGTCCTTGATAGAGTCTTGAGGCTCCCTTGATCTCTTTTATTCGGAAAGATTCCACCTCCAAGCTCACAGGTTCTCTCAACTTCTCCACTGATAGCCCGTGCTGGAGAAGCTTTTCTGTGATTTCCGGACTGACCTTTGGAATAAGATAAGCATAGGGGAAAGGTACAGATCTTTTCGGAACAAAGTCAGAGAAATAGGGGATAATGTAGGTTTTTTTCTTGTCTTTTTTCTTTACCCGTGGCCGGCCGCTCTCCATTGGTATGACTTCCATTTCCCAGCCTAGAATAGTGACTTTATCTTTAAGAGGCTTCAGATCGTATTCAACAGCGAAAGTATCGTCTTCAGAAGGCCTCATTCCTCTCTGGATTGTTTTTCGGTCTGCGCTGCGGATAAGCTGAGTAATTCCATCCTTATGGTCATAGCAGTATTCCAGGATCGAAAGGAGAAAATAATAGCAACCCATCACCCTTGTTTTGTAATCAGCATAGGCATAATTCTCGTTAAGGATGGCCAAACGGTTCCTCAAGCTGATGTAATTAGTGAGGTAACGCGGCTGAGGACCAGAAGGACGCCATCCTTTTTCTGGATTTTTGAAGTCCATAAAGTTTCCGTAGGGAATGGAGAGCACCTTGTATTTTTCCCTCAGGTTCTTGTTTATTGAGGGCATCATTTTTTCCCGCATGTATTTGATAAGAGAAGTGTCGCCGTTAGGATTGAAACCCCAGACATAAGTGACAGGCTCCTCATGGTAGGAGCCGTTAGTTGTATGACAGTCGACAAGGAGGACTGGATCCCAGCGCATCAAAACATTGCGAACCAGGCCCTGAACCTCAGGACTCTCTAATTTTATCCCGTCCCGGTTTAAATCGAGGTTTTGACCGTTGTAGCGAACACCAACTCCCTTTTCAGGTCCCACTTGGTTGCGTCTGTTTGCCGGACTTATCTTTTCATTGCCATCAGCGTTAAAGATAGGAGCGATGAGAATCACCAGTTTATCCAGAAAGGGAGGTTTTTCTTTTAGGACGATGTCTCTAACAAGCATTAGTGAGGCTTCTTTTCCTTCGACTTCTCCAGCATGGATATTGGCCTGGATATAAACCACTGCTCTCCCATCATGAGAAAGAGCCAGCGGGGAAGAAGGAACAGGCTCTCCTATGACAAGGAGGGGAACTGTTCTTCCTTCTGGGCTGACACAGAGAGTTTCCACTCTTAAGAGGGAACTTTTGCGCTGGAGTTCTTTTATGAAATTTGTGACATCAGCATATCTTGAGGTTGCAGTGAAATTACTGGTCTCTGCCACGGTTAAAGGCTTTTGCTCTGTTGAGGAGAGGGCCGAAAGGGGAGAGATAGAAAAAATAAGAAGCAGAATCAGGGAGAGATGGATGAAAAATATTTTTCTTTCATATCTCATATAATTTTCATATTTAATAGTATTTTTGTATCTCATGGCATTTTTCCTTACGTGGAATTAAGGAACTTAGTCCGATTAAGAAACTTAGCCTGATTAAGGAACTTAGTCCGATTATTGTAGGGGCTTGATTTATCAAGCCCACATTATAGAGTATAAGAGTTTATAAGAATTTAATTTACCAGTCAACGGAATGTACATCTTGTATATAAAATGGATTCTGTTCTGGAAATCAAAGGGATTGGTTATCCTTTTCATAAAACGTATCTCCTTTCCTTTTTTTCACAAAAGAAAAGTATTATACTCAAAGTGAAAGAAAAGGCTGTATTTCTAAAATGGTTACTTTTAGCGTACGTAAGGAAAAAGAAAATGTTCTTCGCCAAAGGATGGAGAGTTTGGGCATCTTCGAAAAAGATATTGTGGAAAAGTTTATCCGCTCCAGCGGAAAAGGGGGACAGAAGGTCAATAAAACTTCGACCTGTGTCTATTTGAAGCACCTTCCAACCAAAATTGAGGTGAAATGTCAGAGGGAGCGCTCTCAAGCGATAAACCGATTTATAGCTAGAAGGATTCTCACAGATAAAATTGAAAGGATGATTCGAGGGAAAGAAAGCGAAGAGCAGCAAAGGATTGAAAAAATCCGCCGACAGAAAAGAAAACGCTCAAAAAGAGCAAAACTCAAGATGCTAGAGGGAAAAAAGAAACAATCCCAGAAAAAAGAAGCACGACGATTCCGTCCTAAGTTGGATGATTTAGAGGAATAGTAAGCGTGCTTAAGATTAACTTGCCAGTCTCAGGATGACCTGGAGGAGCAGGTTTGCCCCTTTTTCTAAGTCTTCCCATTTTATTATCTCCTGCGGCGAGTGGCTTATTCCGTCCAGACAGGGGATGAATATCATTCCAGGTTCGGCAACGCTTGCTAAAATCTGAGCGTCGTGTCCTGCGCCGCTGGGAAGTGTCATGAACGAGTACTCCAGCTTCTCGGATTCTTCCTTCATTATATCTATTATCCGAGAAGGAATGCTTACAGGATCTGTCTTATCCACAATCTTTGAAGCGAAGTTGAGTCCTCGCGTCGAGGCAATATCCTCAGCAAGAGCCGAGAACTTTTTTTCAAGCTCCTCGAGCGTTTCCTTTGACGTACTCCTGAAATCAAGCGAAAAATCAACTTGGCCAGGGACAACACTGAAAGCTCCGGGTCTCACATTGACTCTGCCTATTGTCACCATGCTTCCGTAGTGTTTTGTCGCCACATACTGGGTACTCTTGAGGGCAAAGTCTGCTAAGCCTAGGAAAGCATCATGACGAAGCTCAAGGGGCGTGGTCCCCGAATGGCTTGCTTCTCCTAAAAAAGAACACGATTTGTGACACTTCCCTGCAATGTGGTCCACAATTCCTATGGACTTGTTTTCTGTCTCGAGCACAATGCCCTGTTCGATATGGATTTCAAGAAAAGCTTCTATATCCGGCCTCTGCTTGTGAGCCTCCATGATGCTTTCGATGGAAAATTCAGTGCCTTTTAAAATTTCTGGAAGAGTAGTACCGAATTGGGTGAGATCTTTTTCTAAAATATCTTGATTTAGCTGTCCTGTGAACGCGCGGCTACCCAGGAAATCACCCACAAGATTTCCTTCCTCATCCGTGAAAGAAGCAACCTCCAGAGGTTTCGAAAGGCTCAAACCCTCTTCTTTAATTCTTCTCAAGCATTCAAGAGCTGACAGAACTCCGACCGGACCGTCAAATTTTCCGCCGTTAATTACAGAATCTATATGGGAGCCGGCCATTATTGTTTTTCCTTTTCCTTCCAGGCGGCCAAATATGTTGCCTGCTCCGTCCTGACGAAAGGAAAATCCAGCGCTTTTTATCTTCTCTTTGAGCCAGGCCTGTGCTTCAAGATCAGCCTTGCTGAAAGAGGGCCGGGTTATTCCGCCATTCGGGTCACTGCCGATTTCGGAAAGAGATTCAATATCGCCTTTCAATCGATCAAGGTTTATTCTGATGTCCATGTCGACCTATCTCAATATTTTTCGATGAGGGCTATCATTTCTTTAACAGCCTTCTCTATTCCTACCATAGCGGATCGAGCCACGATGGAGAAGCCGATGCTGAGTTCTTTAATTTCAGGGATAGCAGCAACAGGGAGGACATTTTTATAATCCAGTCCATGGCCAGCGTGAATTTCAAGGCCCAATTCATGGCCGCGTTCAGCTGCCTTTTTAACCTCAGCAAGAGCTTCCTGTCGTTCCTTTCCTGGTTTTAAATCTGCGTATTTTCCAGTATTAAGTTCGATGAGAGTTACGTCAACCTTGTGACAGACTTCGATTTGCTTTAGATCAGGATCGACAAAAATACTGACTTTTATCCCTGCCTTTTTTATGTCCCAGATAAAAGGAGTCAGATGCTTCTCGTTCGACAGAACATCCAGCCCCCCCTCTGTAGTCAATTCCTCTTCACGCTCGGGTACCAAAGAGACGATATCCGGTTTTATCGAGAAAGCAATTTTCTTCATTTCTTCTGTTGCAGCCATCTCTAAGTTAAGCTTGGTTTTGACAACTTCTCTTAGCACCTTTAAGTCCCTTTCTTTGATGTGGCGTCTGTCTCCTCTTAAGTGACAAACAACGCCATCTGCCCCTGCCTGCTCTGCTAAGAGAGCCGCCAGAATGGGTTCTGGCTCATGACTGCGCCGAGCTTCTCTTATTGTCGCAAAATGATCCACGTTGACGGCGAGTTTCATTTTCTCCTCCCTATATAAAAGGGGACAGGCCCCTTTTTCATTCTTTTTAACTTCCCAGATACTTGGAGATGACACTGGCCATTTGGCTGGCGTAGTCTTCTATCTCGCCTCTGTCCTGGCCTTCGATCATTACTCGGGCAACTGGTTCAGTTCCTGAGTAGCGAACATTCAGTCGTCCAGAATCTCCCAATCGCTTTTCGATCTCTTCCTTAGCATTTATTATTTCTGGAAATTGATCGAAATCGGTCTTTTTTCGAACCGGGACATTCAGGAGAATTTGAGGATATTCTTCCAAGTCTTCCACTAACTTGGATAAAGGAAGATTGTACGCAGCCATAACTTCAAGCATTTTTAAACTGGTCAGGATTCCATCTCCTGTTGGGCAATCATCCAGGAAAATCGTGTGACCCGATTGCTCACCACCCAGGTTGGCCTTCAACTTCATCATTTCTTCAAGGACATATTTATCGCCAACCTGCGTTCGCAAAAGCTTTAAATCTAACTTTTCTAAGGCTTTCTCTAAACCCATATTGCTCATGGTTGTAGCTATGACATAATCCGATTTCAAACGTCCTTTTTCCTTCATGAATCGGGATAGGACAAAAAGAGTGTGATCACCATTCAAGATTCTGCCCTTCTCATCTACCCAGATAGCTCTGTCTGCATCCCCGTCATACGCGACTCCAATATCTGCCTTACTCTCGACTACTTTCCGGGCTAGATTCTGGGGATAGAGAGAGCCGCAGTTGGCATTGATGTTTTTTCCGTCAGGGGTGTTACCCATAGCAATGACCTCAGAGCCCAAACCTAAAAAAACTTGAGAAGCAAATAAGGAACTGGCTCCATTCGAGCAGTCGAGGACAACTTTGATTTTTCTTTTGAGGTTGACATGAGAAAACCGGCTCTTCAGAAAATCCATGTAGTCCTGCCCTAAAGAAGACTGGGGAGTTATCCTGGTGTTTTCTCTTTTGACGTTTGAAGGAGCTTCTATTATAGCCTTTTCAAGTTTACTTTCCCAGGCATCCGAAATTTTTATCCCCTGAGATGAAAAGATTTTAATGCCGTTATCTTGATAAGCGTTGTGAGAGGCGGAAATGACAATTCCCGTAGAAAAGGAATATTTTTTTGCCAGGAAAGAAACCGCAGATGTGGGAATGATACCAACGGAAACAGCTTCTCCCTGCCCTTCATTTATTCCCTGGAATAAAGCCTGCTCAAGCCATTCTCCTGACTCTCGAGTATCCCGTCCGATGATAACCCGCGGTTTCAAATCTCCTTCTTTAAGAAGGGAGATCAGCGCTTTTCCTAAGGCATATACCGAGGAATAATCGAGAGGCGACTGGCCAGCCACTGCTCTTATTCCATCTGTCCCAAAAAGTTTTTCCATTTTAAGGTTGATTCCTTAATTCAAAAATAGATTATAGCTAAAAAACGAACGGATTCAAGGAGAAAGGTTATTTCTTCTGTGTTTTCTTCTTCCCTCTCTTAGCTTCAGGATTTTCTTCCTGAATCAAGATCCTGACTCTTACCTTTGTCTGTGCGGAGGCCAATCTCAAGTCAGGGTTAGGAAGGATGAGATCTGCTTCAAATTCTGTGGTCTCGGTTAGCGCGGAAATGTCGATGGGACTTGTTCTCACTTTGTAATCATCCTTGACCTTGCTTTCAGGTCCCTTGATGAGAACTTGAGGAGGAAAGACCCCGACGTTTTCTACTTTAAGCCCTTTTTTTAATTCGCCGATGATATTTGCTTCCACGTCCAACAGGACTTCTCTTGTCCTTTCTAACTTGAGGCTCACTTGACTTTGACGGATCTCTCTGACTTCTGCGCCAGAAGGAATACTGATCATGCTCTTGCGGAGGGGATAATCTTCCTGGTCGAGACTGGCTTTTTCGAGGTTGAGCACGGCATGGACATTAGCTGAAGTTATATCATTGATCAGGCTCTTGGATGCCCTGATTTTTACATCAACACTCGCTGGGGGCTTTTCCATAAGCTCCATTTCAGGAGGAATGTTATGGAGTTCCAAGGGGATGGTCAACCATTTATCTGAAAATACCTTCTCTGGAGTGATCAACGTCAGCCAAAGAATCAGGGCAAGAAGAAAAGAGAAGAGTTTGAGTCCCCAATTCTTTAAAAACAGACGTTTGAAAATTCTTTTCATCTTACTTGTAAATAGTTGAGCATCCTTTCCTTGAGATGCTCTTTGTCAAGCTTTCTTTCCAACTGCCCTTTGGTAGCCAAAGAGACGGTTCCGGTTTCCTCAGAGACGACGATCACAGCAGCATCTGTTTCTTGAGACAGGCCTATAGCAGCTAAATGCCTTGTTCGAGGCAGGTACTTCTTTCCTAAATTATGGGAAGCGGGCAAGGGGAGGAGACAGCCAGCAGCAGAAATCTTGCTCCCCTGGACTATGACAGCTCCGTCATGGAGAGGGGAATGAGGGAAAAAGATGCTGACCAGAAGGTCCTTGGTGAGATCGCCATCTATTTTGGTGCCTCGGTCAGTATAGCTCTTGAGAGAGATTTCTTTTTCAATCGCAATCAGCGCCCCAATTTTCTTGGAAGCAAGATAATCGACAGCTAAAAAGACATTTTCCAATTTTTCTGTGAAGGATTTGAGAGAAAGGGGTTTCCGGAAAGAACGAGAGCCTAGAGTTGTTAAGAATCTTCTTATCTCTCCCTGGAAGAGAACAATGATAGCGATAATCAGAAAGGGAGAGAATATCTTAATTAGCCAGTTTAAGACAACTAAATTTCCCCACTCAGAGATCAAAAAGAGAACGCCAATTATCCCTAATCCGATGGCCATCTGATAGGCTTTGGTGTCCTTTATTAAAGAAAAAATGTAATACAGGATAAAGGTCACAATGATGATATCTATAAGGTCTCCGATATTAAAACGAGACAAGGCAGTAATGATATCAGCAAACATAGCTACTTTTTTTCTCTTTACTTTCTTCAAAAGTTGCGGAGGGCTGGCCTTCTTTTATGATGGTTTCAGCCACAAGCACTGCTCTTTTTACCGATGCGACATCATGGACTCTTAGGATATGAGCTCCATTTATGATGCTTAATACAGCAGCAGCAATAGTGCCTTCGAGCCTCTGCTGGGGAGGAGAGCCTAAAATTTTCCCGATAAAGGATTTTCGGGAAATCCCGATGAGGATGGGACGATCGAGGTCCTCAAAAAAATGAAGGTTTTTGATCAAGACAAGATTGTCCTTATGCCTTTTGCCAAAACCGATTCCTGGATCTATGATGATTTTCTCTTTTTCGATCCCCGCAGCTTGAGCTACTTCGATTTTCTCTTTTAGGAAAGATTTGACCTCGAGCAGCACATTTTCATAAAAAGGATTGACCTGCATATTTCTGGGTATCCCTTTCATGTGCATCAGAATAACGGGCGCATCGTATTGAGCTGCCAGAGAAAACATTTTGGGATCAAAGCTAGAAGAGCTTATGTCGTTAATAATATCAGCACCTGCATCCAGGGCAGCTCGAGCCACTTCTGGCTTTGTTGTATCTATGGAGATCAGGCTGTCCGTTTTCTCTCTTAAGGCGGAAATTACGGGGATAACGCGCCTCAGTTCTTCTTTGGCGGTGATGGGTTCTGAACCAGGCCTGGTGCTTTCTCCTCCTATGTCGATTATATCAGAGCCTTCTTCTCGAAGCTGTAATCCCCTTTCCACAGCTTTATCTTTATCGAAGTGAAGGCTTCCATCAGAGAAGGAATCAGGAGTGATATTGATGACACCCATTATCCAGGTTCTTTGGCCTAATGTGTATTTTTTGCCATTAACCAGGAGGGTGTACTCTTTTCTCACCTTTTATGCTTTAGCCAATCCGGGCTTTTTTAAAGGCTGAATTTTTTTTGGTTCTTTTTTTGGCTTTTCTTCCTTGACTTTTGAAGTTAAAGATGCCTTTTTACCCTTGACTATTTTTTTCCCTTTTATAATTTCTTCTAATTCTTCAGATGTTAAGACTTCTTTTTCAAGAAGAGCTTTTGCAACATCGATCAATTTGTCCCTGTGTTTTTCTAAAAGTTCCTTTGTTCTGTTGTAGTTTCTGTTGATAATTTTTTTGACTTCCGCATCTATCAGTTCAGCTGTCTTTTCACTGAAGTTTTTATGCATGGCTAATTCCTTGCCGAGGAAGATTAAATCATCCCGTTCGCCGAATGTGACAGGTCCCAAATCGGACATTCCCCATTGACAGACCATTTTGCGGGCAATATCGGTCGCCTTCTCAAAGTCGTTAGCCGCCCCTGTAGTTGTTTTTCCGAGGAGCATTTTTTCGGAGGCTCGCCCGCCCATAAGCACAGAAAGTTGTGCTTCCAGATAGTCTTTGGAGTATGTGTAGCGGTCGTCCAGGGGCAACTGCTGGGTTGTCCCCAAAGCAAGTCCTCTGGGGATGATGGTCACTTTGTGGATGGGATCTGCTTCTGGTAAGAGAGAAGCTATGAGGGCATGACCTGCTTCGTGATAAGATGTGCTTTTTTTCTCATCCTCGCTGATGATCATGCTCTTTCTCTCCACTCCCATGAGTACTTTATCTTTGGCGCTTTCCATATCCTCCATGGTGACTTTCTCTTGGTCAAGACGGGCGGCAAGGAGAGCAGCCTCGTTGACAAGGTTGGCCAGATCAGCTCCAGAGAATCCTGGAGTAGAGCGAGCAAGCACTGATAAATCAACTTGCTTGTCTAATGGAATATTTTTCATATGAACTTTTAGGATATCCTCTCTCCCTTTTACATCTGGCATGTTGACGACAATTCTCCGGTCAAACCGGCCTGGTCTGAGGAGAGCAGTGTCCAGAATGTCGGGCCTGTTAGTGGCGGCGATAAGAATGACTCCTTCGTTGGAGTCAAAACCGTCCATCTCCACCAGGAGCTGATTCAGGGTTTGTTCGCGCTCGTCATGGCCGCCACCCAGTCCTGCTCCTCTCTGTCTTCCCACAGCATCAATCTCATCTATGAAGATAAGGCAGGGAGCATGTTTTTTCCCCTGATCAAAAAGATCTCTCACTCGAGAAGCACCCACTCCTACAAACATCTCCACAAAGTCAGAGCCGCTGATCGAAAAGAAAGGAACATCCGCTTCCCCGGCAACTGCTCGGGCAAGGAGGGTTTTGCCTGTACCGGGCGCTCCTATTAAGATCACTCCTTTGGGAATTCGGCCTCCCAATTTTTGAAATCTTTTAGGCTCTTTCAGGAATCCGATGATCTCTTGAAGCTCCTCTTTAGCTTCTTCCACACCCGCCACATCATTGAAAGTGAATTTTTTCTTCACTCCAGAAAAAAGCTTTGCCCGACTCTTTCCAAAGGAGAGAGCCTTATTGCCACCTGCCTGCATCTGCCGCATGAAGAATACCCAGAAGAGGATGAGAATAATGATAGGAAACCAGGTGAAAAGATAAGAAAACCACGGGTTTCGAGCGGATTTCACAGTGATACTTACTTTGTGTTCCCGGAGAATGTTGACCAGATCATCATAATTAGCAGGAGCTGTAGTTTTAAATGTGGTTCCGTCGATATACTTTCCGTTGATTTGATCTCCGGCAATAGTAACTTCTTCAACCTGGTCGTTTTCAACCTCTATCAAGAACTCACTGAAGGGTGGTTCTTTTTTCACTGTGCCCGCAGTTTGAAGGAGGCTCCAGAGGACGATAAGGATAACTCCGAGAGCCATCCAGAAAAGAATGCTTCTATAAGATTTGACTTGTTTCTTTGGTGGTGGCATGACTTATTCCTTTTTCAACGCTATTTTAACATGTTTTTTATCAATTGTTAACAATAAATTGGGGTCAGACCTTTCTTAAGAGGGGTCAGGTCTTGCTTTTTGCTTGCCTCAAAAGTCTAATACAAACGCACTGAAATTTTATTACAAGGATGAAAGCGACATAGATATATCCTATCTTCAGGATGAGATCTTGCCATGTTCTCCCACCTATTTATAAAAAGAGCGGGGTCGTCCTCAATCTAATGCGTTAGTATAAATTGCGTTTGTATGAGTAAAGGCAAAAAGCAAGACCTGACCCCACTTATGTTAGGTTGATATATTCAAATGATAGAACTATATAAATCTCAATCCTTAGTAATCTTGACTGAAAACTGATTTTTTTATAATATGGAAATCCCTCGGTGGGGCTGTAGCTCAGCTGGGAGAGTGCTTGACTGGCAGTCAAGAGGTCGTGGGTTCGATCCCCATCAGCTCCACCATCTGTTTCCCATATTTTTCCCATGAAAATTCGACAAATCAGCTGTTTTCAATTTTATCATACTGCAAAGAAGGATTTTTATTCTAGAGAAGAATGTAATATAATTGCATAACTTAAAAAGCGAGAAAAGAGATCCAATGAAAGATAAAATAGCTTTGGTAACGGGGAGCAGCCGTGGGATTGGACGAGATATTGCTTTAAAGCTGGCTGATGTCACATCTGGAGTGGCTGTTCATTATAAGAACAACAGGAATGCCGCGGAGAAGGTTGTAAAGAAGATTAGAGAGAAAGGCAAGCTCGCTGTTTCTTTCCATGCAGATTTAACAAAAGAGAGAGAAGCTTCAGCTTTAGTCAGGAATGTTGAAGAAAAATTCGGCAGAATAGATATTTTGGTCAACAACTTTGGTCCGATTCTTGCCAAATCCTGGGAAAAGGTCACCTCATCGGAGTGGGATTACATTCTGCGCAGTAATTTGATGAGTGCTCTGTATTGCCTTAAGGCCTCTCTCCCTGGGATGAGGAAAAGAAAGTGGGGGAGGATTATAAATCTTGGCTACAGCCGGGCTGAGCAACTTGTGGCTTTCTCTACAATAACTCCTTATGCAATAGCCAAGACAGGTCTCCTGATTTTGACACGTTCTGTAGCTGCTTCTGAGGGTTCAGCAGGAATAACGGTTAACATGGTCTCTCCAGGGCTTATGGAAGGCGGAATTCTTCCTGAGAGTAAAAGCGTCCCAAAGGGCAGATTGGGAAAACTTGAAGATATCTCGAGTGCTGTTTTATTTTTAGTTTCAGATGAAGCTGATTTTATCAGCGGAACAAATTTGATTGTTGCCGGCGGCTGGAAAATATAAAAAAAATATAAAAAAGGGGACAGGCTACTTTTTTAATCGATTCCTTTTTATTCACATAAGGTGGGCTTGATGAATCAAGCCCCTACAGAAGACAAATCAAAACCTACGATAAATCAAATCCCAACAATATTAAATAAAGGTTCCCTTTTCATTCGATGGTATTTGAAAAGTAGCCTGTCCCCTTTTTTATGCCCTTTTTTTGTTTTTTTAATTTTTTCTTGACAAAACCCGGAAGAAGGCTTATTAATATATATGGTGAACAAAATGGTAAACAAAATCAGGAAGAAACTCACAGAAAGACAGAAGAAAGTGTTGAAAGCTATTGAGGAGTTCATACTCGAACATGGCTATTCCCCCACGATCAGGCAACTGGGAGAGATCTTGAACATCGTCAATCCTTCGGCTGTTTTCAAGCACACCCAGAGCCTTGAGAAAAAAGGCTATTTGGAAAGGATGAAAGGGGAACTGAAACTCAAAGGCTTTCCGGCTCTTTTGGAGAATCAAACCAGAGTGCCTTTAGTAGGTCTTGTTCCGGCTGGTGAACCGAGAGAGGTCTTTGATGTTTCAGGAGAGGCGGTGGAAGTTCCAGACTGGATGGTGGGCCGAAAAAAAGGGAACATCTTCTGTATCCATGTTGACGGGAAGAGTATGGTGGATGCCTATATCGATGAGGGAGACCGGGTGCTCGTGGAGAGGACAAATTCGGCAAGCTCCGGAGAGATGGTAATAGCCCTTCTGGATGACGGCTCGGTGACCTTGAAAAGGCTGAAGATAGAAGGTGGGAATGTCTTTCTTATCCCTGAAAATCCGGAGTTTGAGCCGATCAAAGTCAGGGAATTGAGAATCCTGGGAAGAGTGATCGGGATTCTGAGGAAGTACTGAACGTCGAAGAGCGCTGAGACAGTGCAAAAGGCGTAAACGGAGTAACGGACTAATAGATATGTAGAGCCCGATCTCCCGATCAGGCTTTATGCCGTGAAACACAAAGCGGTAAACGGAGGATTCATTTGTAGCATCAAAATTACGGGCTTGATGAATCAAGCTCCTACAGATAAACCAAATCCCTACAGATGAACCAACCGCAAGAAGCAACGTGTAAGCGGTAAACAGACCAACATCCTAAAAAAAGGTTAGAAAAATGAGAAGGAGATGTATTGTCCACATTGACATCGATGCTTTTTTTGCGGCTGTTGAGGTGCTCCTTAACCCTTCTTTCAAAGGAAAACCACTCATCGTCGGAGGTCTTCCCCATGAAAGGGGAGTAGCCTCTACCGCTTCATACGAGGCCCGAAAATACGGTGTCCATGCCGGCATACCTCTGCGGAAAGCCTACCAGCTCTGTCCGCACGGGATATTCGTAAGGGGAAACTTCCAGATTTACAGAGCTTTCTCCAAAAAGTTTTTCCGTCTTCTCTCCCAGTATACTCCTGATGTGGAGGAAGCTTCCCTGGATGAAGCCTACCTTGATTTGACCCGCTGCCGCCCCCTTTATTCCTCTTTTTCCCGCACCACCCGAGAGATCAAACAGAAGGTGGAGAAAGAGCTGGGGATTACTGTTTCGGCGGGAATGGGTCCTAATAAGATTCTGGCCAAGCTGGCCACCAGCCAGGCTAAGCCAGGCGGGCTGGTCGAGATTGGACCGGGTGGAGAGGAAGAGTTCTTGAAGAACCTGGGGATCGAGTCTTTACCCGGAATAGGACCCAAAGCCCAGGTCATACTCCGAATGCTCAACATCCATAAAATCGGCGATTTGTGGGGGCTGTCGCGGCCAACTCTGCGCTCACTCTTCGGCTTAAACGGAGAAGAACTTTATCTCCAGTCCAGAGGGGTTGATACCCGGCCCTTGGTGACCAGCTCTGTGCCCAAATCTATCTCCCGGGAGACGACTTTTCTGGAAGACATCTGGGATAGACGCCTGCTCCTGGCTCATCTGGCTTATCTCTGTGATCGGTTAACCCTCCCCTTGCGGGAACAACGCCTTTTTGCCCATATCATCGAAGTCAAAGCCAGGTATTCTGACTTTAAAACCGAAGCCCGAAGATGCCTCCTCCTCAGTCCCCTCCAGGAGATGGGAAAAATTTACAAGGTTGCTCAAGAGCTTTTCCTCCAGCTTTTCTCTTCCTCCCGTTTGTCGCTTCGTCTGGTGGGTGTGAAAGCTTCTGACCTTGTTAGTGCCAGGCCTCTCTCTCTTTTCGAGCCATACTCCGAACGCCCGGAGAAGCTGGGCCGCGCTGTGGATCAGGTGAGAGAGAAGTACGGGTTTGGCTCACTGCTTACGGTTCGGGAGAGGATGCTCGATAGCCTCTACAGTTTTGAACGAAAGAGAGGTTTTGTCCTGAAAACAGCCTCCTTGACGAAATAAAAAAATGTTCATTCCACTCAGAGTCCATTCTGTCTACAGCAAAGGAAAAGGAGGGGCAACTCTGGAAGAGGTCGCCTCCTGGGTCTTCGAGAGAAAACTTCCATCCGCAGCTCTGACAGATACGGAGAATCTCTACGGCTGGGGGAAATGGAAGAGAGCAGCCAAGAAGCGCGGTTTCACCCCCCTCTTCGGCTGTGAGATAGAAATTCAGAAAAAAAAATTCCTCTTCCTAGTCAGGGACAAAGAAGGGTACTGGAATTTGATGGAGATCCTCAACCAAAAAGAGATAAAGAAGACAGAAGGGCTGGTTGTTATCTTCATCCCTCAGGCGAGAGAAGAAGAATCTCTGGCCTCCTCACTCTCTTCTTCAAAAGAAGATTTTTACATCGGTGTCGATTTTTTTAACTTCAAAAGGGCTCTCGCTTGGGCCCGCGATCACGATTTGCCCCTGGTGTGGGCGAATCCCTTGAAGTTTATACGCAACCCTGAAAGATTGATTCTCATCCATTCCATCCAGAAAAAGGTTCCCTTCCCTCCGGAGAGGGATAAACTGAAAAACAGGATGAAGTTTTTTGGGCCACACCAGGAAGCTTTGGCTCTCAGGAAGTTTGGCCCTGATGCGGAAAAGATTTTCCGCAAGACCTTTGAGGTAGCGGAGAAATGCCAGTTTTCTTTCGCGGACATCGTGCCCCCTCTCCCCGAAGATCTTTTTCCCACAACCTTGAGGGATGAGGTGATGGAAAGACTGAGGAGGCTGAAAAACCTGAGCTGGCGCGAGAGACAGCGGGCCACACAAGAGCTAGCTGTTGTCGAGAGATCAGGTTTTGCTCCCTACTTCCTGATTGTCCATGATGTGGTTCGATTCGCCCGCCGCAATAATATCCTCCACAACCTCAAGGGTTCGGGCGCCTCCTCTTTTCTGACCTTTCTTCTGGGAGTCTCCCACATAAGCCCCATCGAGCATGACCTTTACTTCGAGAGGTTCCTGAACAAGGGCCGGGATGACCCGCCGGATATAGACCTGGATTTTGACTCGAGGAAAAGAGACCAGGTTCTCTCCTATGTTCTGGAGAAATACGGACAGGGAAAAACTGGGGCAGCCTTTGTCTGCAGCCTGAAAAATTACCGTGCCCGCTCTGCCCTGTATGAGACAGCCCGCGCCTTTGGCCTTCCGCCTGAGGAATCCAGGTCTCTGAGCAAAAAAGCCCCCTTTTTCGCTGAGCCTGATTTCTTAAAAAAAGACAGACCACTCCCTGGCTACATGGAAATATGGAAAGCAGCCTCTGATCTTACTTCTGTCTACTCGGGGAACTCCCTCCATGTGGGAGGAATACTGCTCACCCCTTCGCCTACGAATCGGTATCTTCCTCTCGAAGAATCAGCTAAGGGTTATCTCATGTCCCATTACGACCGGGATACTGTGGAAGACCTGAAACTCATAAAACTTGACCTGCTTTCGGTGAGGGGCCTGGCTGCTATCTCTGAGACCAAAAACATGATGAAAATAAGGTGCATTCCTCCTCAAGATAAGAAAGCTTACAGCCTGTTAAAGAAGGCCCAGACCATAGGCTGCTTCCAGGTGGAGAGCCCGGCCATGATGAATCTACTCCGCCGCATGAAGCCAGAGAATATTTACGAGCTGACTCAGACTTTAGCTCTTATCCGGCCCGGCCCGACCGAGAGCGGCATGAAAGAAGCTCTCCTCCGCAGCCGGGAAGGGAGGCCCGTCTCCCGTGATGGTTTCCTGGGTCGAATACTCCCCGAGACAGGAGGCATTCTCCTCTATGAGGAACAGGTGATGCAGATCGCCGAACGGGTGGCGGGAATGCCACCCGAAGAGGGGGACCTTCTCCGCCGGGCTCTTAAAAAAGAACAGATTGACGCCCAGCTTAAAGGCGGGTTTTTCAGGGAAGGAGAGAAGAGGGGGTACACCCCGGGGGAAATAAAGAAGTTGTGGAAGGTCATGGAGGAATTTTCTTCTTACTCCTTCAACAAGGCTCACAGTGCCTCCTACGCCAACATGGCTTACCAGGCTGTTTACTTAAAAGCCCACTACCCGGTTCCCTACCTCGTATCTGTGCTCAATGCCGGAGGCGGCTACTACGGGTTAGCGGAATACATCGAAGAGGCCAAGAGAAAGGAGATCAAAATCTTAGGGCCGGATGTGAACCGCAGCTACTACCAGTTTGAGGTAGAAGGGAAGAACATCCGGGTGGGTCTGACTTCCATCAAGGGGCTGGCTTTAAAGACTGCAGAGAAGGTCATCGAAGAGAGAAAGAACGGTGAGTATCTTTCCGTAGAAGATTTTCTCTGCCGGGTGTCTCTGACAAAATCAGAGCTCCTCTCTCTGATCAAATCAGGAGTCTTTGATTCTCTCGAGCCCAGAAGGACGCGGCAAATTCTTCGCTATTTCAGAGGACTGGAGGATGTAGAGGATGTCTCGGACCTGGACCCAAAACAGAAGGAGAGGATGCTTGTCGAATCCCTCGGCTTTGATCCTGAAGGAGATTCCCTTTCCCTCTTCGAGGGGAAAAGGCCGACGCTCCGCATAAAGGATTTGAAGGATTACGCGGGCAGAGAAGTGGAGCTTGTGGTCAGGGTGGTGGATGCTCGCCAGAAAGCAGTGAGCCGTGGCCGGAGATACTTCTTTCTTTTTGAGGATGAGACCGGACTTCTGGAAGGAGTGGGGGAGACGAGGTGTCTCACATTTGGTTCTCCGCCCGCTTGCTACTTGAGAGGAGAGGTGAGGCATGACGGCCACGGAAGGGCGAAGATTTTCAAATGCTCCTTTCTCTCTCCTTATTAAACGAACCGTATATTATTTCCTTTCAATAATT
>SOIV01000108.1 GCA_004377005.1 Candidatus Aminicenantota bacterium
AGATCCAGTAATCTGATTCCCCAGCACCAAAGGAGTAAGTATAGCCTGCAATTATGTACCCTTCATCGCTTGTCTCCTGAACGGCATAAGCCACATCGTCTCCGCTTCCGCCGTAAGTGTGCTGCCATTCAATAACTCCTGCTAAAGAAAGTTTAAGTACCCAGAAATCAGATATTCCAGCGCCACCGGAGGCTGTGTAACCTGCAGCTACATAACCTCCATCGCTTGTCTGCTGAATAAAAAAAGCACGATCAAAGTCAATTCCCCCGTAGGTTCTTGCCCATTGGGCATTGAGGGTTAGAGAAGCACAAAAAATGAAAAGAAATATTCCTGTCAAAATTATTCTTTTCATATCCTCTCCAATAAGTGACTTAGGCCTTTTTCTCTAATTTTCGTCCTGTATAGTAGGTTGAAATAAAGATTAGGACAAACGGAATCCAGGTTCCCAAAACATTTCCAAACATCGCAAGGCTTTTATTAATGAGGAGAGCGACAACAACAAAATCCAAGAGTACAACAAAAGCAACAAATAAAGCTGCGGTTTCTAGTGGAGTGGTGAGGTCGTATTTTTTAAAGTAATATGAAGATACTACGGCAAAGATGATAGGAGCGGCAACTGCATGAATTATTAGAGCAATAAATTCAGACGTAACCGCCGTGCCGATAAACATAATTGCTCCGCAAATCGTCCATCCTATAAAAGCATAGATTGAGACAATAAGGAGTTTAGCGTAGTTTATTTTTTGCTTCATATTATCCTTATAATATCAATTCCTTTATTCCTTTTCCAGCAGATAAAGAACAAAGAAATGTTTTTTCTACAAACGCCTTTTGGTTGGACGAAAGTCCCGGGTCAATTCATAAACCATGTGTTCAACGAGTATTTTGTGAGTCTCATCCTGGTCTTTAACATCAAAATAAGGAATCCGGCCTTGACCCAAACTCAAGTTCGCTAAGGACTCTTTCCTGAAAACTGAATCAGTCCACAGGGTTGCTCCTGTTTCTGTTGAGAAAAGCCGGGCTGTCATAGAAATATTAAAACTCGCCCTCACTCTCAGGCTCTTTATTAACGCAGCAATATCTACATCAGGCTTGACATCAGATATTTTAATTTTTCCATGAAAAAACGAAATGACGCCAAAATAATCGCCGATAGCTCTCATTGCTTCTTGATCCAGGCTTGTTTTGTTGATTTTTCCCAAAACTTCATCAAGAGGACCAAGTTCAATAACCTGGACTCCCCTTTGAAACCGGGTAATTTCCTGTAAAAAACGCTGTGTTGCCATCTCATCCAGTTGGCCTTCAGCATTTTCTACTGAAAAGGAAATTAGCCCAACGTTTTCATAAGGCAATAAATCAATTTCCGGTGGAACCAGTACTCTAGTGCCACAGCTAATGAACATGAATAGAATAAAGACCAATAAACTTTTTTTGAACATAATACTTCTCCTCAAAATGATTATATCAAAAGCTCTTTGGGAAAAGAACTTTATTTTATCTGCCAATCCTCATAGCTTTCATCAATTGTTTTGTGGCTCAGCAATCATAGAATAACCTTCTTTATTGACCTGAATCCATATTGAAAATAATTTGATTTCTTTATTAAGAATAGTATAAAAACTAGATGTTATACGCAAGCGCAAAGATGATGTCTCATACGAATGAAGCATTCGATCCATTTTGTGTAAAGGTTTTAGTTGAAGGGACTTGATTCATGTGCAAGAATCTGATTCAGATGGTTTAGGGGTTTGATTTATCAAGCCCCTACAATATGAAAATAAATATTTCATGGAGGTAAATCAATGAATAAGAAATG
>SOIV01000251.1 GCA_004377005.1 Candidatus Aminicenantota bacterium
AAAGCATAAAATCTCTCCTTCCCTAAAAAAGGGGACAGGCTACTTTTTCAATTCTTTCACTTCAAAACACCCTGCCTGAAAAAAAGAGGGACAGAATAAAGAGGATGCTAAAAATGGGGCCTGGCCCCATTTTTACCGTCCCCTTTTTTTGTTTTTTTCATTTCTATTCTATGTTCTGAACCTGCTGTCGTATACTTTCCACCTCTCCTTTTATAGTCAAAATCCCTCTGATTATTTCAATATCCGGGGATTTAGAATTTATGGTGTTAGCCTCCCGGTAAATCTCCTGGGCGATAAAATCCAGCTTTTTACCCGCAGGTTCCTCTTTTCCTGGAGAAAGAAGGTCAAGGACATAATCCAAATGAGATTTCAACCTCGCTATCTCTTCTGTCAAATCGTATCGCTGAGCAAAATAGGAAGCCTCCTCGGCAATTTTTTTCTCTGAAAGAGGAGCTTCGTGTTTCAACTCTTTCAAACGCTTCTTCAATCTTTCTCTGATGAAAAAAGGCTGTTTTTTGATTAGTTTCTCGATCCGGTTTACAACCTGCTTTATATTCTGAATATGCTTACGAATCTCTTTCCCTATTTCCCGTCCTTCTCTTTTCCTCATCCTCACGACATCATCCAATGTTTTCTCAAAACTACTCTCCAGGAAAGCCGCTTCTTCCCCACTGAAATTCTTTCTCTTGAACTCTGCAACATTAGGCAGATTAAATATATTCTCCACTGAAAAATCTACCTTTTTCCCCATCCGAGAAGAAAGCTTTTCGAGAGAAGAAAGTATTTTCTGAAGCAAGTCTTCATTGATGCGAAGTTCCCAGAAAGAAGGGTCCAGGTAATTCAATTCAAAGAAAACTTCAATCCGTCCTCTGTGTAGTTTCCTCTGAAAGATGGCTCTGAGCTTGTTTTCTACCTCGCCAATTCGAGCCCCCCGGTAACTCCAATCCAAGAACCGATGGTTTAAGCTTCTTATACTGATCTTAGCCGAGAGAGTCTTAGAATCAAACTTCTTCTCTGCAAATCCCGTCATACTCTGTATCAAGGTACGGCTTCCTCCTCTCCTAAAAATTGCAACTCATGTAATTTTTTATAAACTCCGTCTTTCTTGCAGAGCTCCTCGTGTGTGCCAATCTCGGTGATTCCACCCTTGTCAAGTACAAATATTTTGTCTACACGCCTTACAGTAGACAACCGGTGGGCTATAACAAAAGTTGTTCTGTTCTTCATAAGGTTGGCCATAGCAATCTGGATTAATCTCTCTGATTCAGAATCTAAGGCCGATGTGGCTTCATCAAGAATAAGAATAGGGGGGTTTTTGAGTAAAGCTCTGGCAATCGCCAACCTCTGTCTCTGCCCGCTGGAAAGCAGAGTTCCCTTTTCTCCTATGATAGTTTCATACTCTTTAGGAAGCTTCATTATAAAATCGTGGGCTTTGGCCGCTTTAGCCGCTTCCTTGATTTTGTCCAGGGAAATCTCCTCCAGACCGTAGGCAATATTATTTCGTACCGTATCGTTGAAGAGAATGAGCTCCTGGGAAACAAGGCCGATTTGGGATCGAAGAGAGGAAAGACTTACTTCCCGGATATCAATACCATCTATTGTAATTTTTCCCGAAGTAGAATCATAAAAACGGGAAAGAAGATTGATGATGGTCGTCTTCCCCGCTCCGCTCAATCCAACAAGGGCAACGGTTTCAGTGGGCATGACTTCAAAACTGACTTCTTGAAGCACAGGCATCATCTCGTTGTAGCCAAAGGAGACATTTTCGAACTTTACGCTTCCCTTAACAGGAGGAAGGGGATAAGCCTTGGGATGCTCCACAATTTGAGATTTGCTGTTTAGAATCTCCTGTATTCTTTCATAACAGGCCACTCCCTGCTGGATGGAGTTGTTGGCCCTACTCAAACGCTTGATGGGTGTATAAGAATAAAAAATTGCCACGACAAAGGAAACAAAATCGCCAGGGCTTATGTGTCCCTGGACTATCTTCGTCGCACCCAGGACAAGGACGAAGGCGGCGACGACACCACCCAGAAATTCCATAAAGGGGGAGGTTAAACTTCCTGTCAAGGCCAGTTTAAGGCTTGTTTTAAAATAGCTCAAAGTAGCCTGAGAAAACTTTTTTATTTCAAACTTTTCCATGGTGAAAGCTTTGACGATCTTGTTACCTGTAATAGTCTCATGGAGAAGATTGTAGATTTGAGCCATCTTTTCCTGACTCAATAGCCCCTTTTTTTTGAGTTGACGACTGAAGAGTGCCAGGGGGATAACAGCTACCGGAACTATGACAAAAGATATCAGAGCCAAACGCCAATCAGTGATAAATATATAAACAAGAAGGGCAAGAAGAATAAACATTTCCCGGATGAGATCACCCATGCTTCCTGCGACTGCGACTTGGATTCTATCAACATCGTTTGTTAAACGGGACATCAAATCACCCGTGGATTTATAGTCAAAATAATCCGAAGACTGGTAGATGATATGTCCAAAAAGATCATCTCTCAATTTTTTGCCGACTTTATATCCGATGGACTTCATAAGAAAGGAGGAAAGAAAAGTGAACAATCCTTTACCAAAGATAACAATTACCAAGAGCAAAGGAATAAGCCAAATGAATTGCTCCTCGGCAGCCCGGACTTTCTTAAAAACAAAACCTATGAGACCCTCTTTTCCCCCAGATGTCAGAGCAGCATGCTTAAGGAACATTTTATCTATGATAGGCTGGACTAAATTGACAAACAGGTATGTAAAAAAAGCAACGAATGAGCTAAATACAAAGGCAAGAGAGAGCCTCTTTTTCTCTCCAAGAGTGAGCTTGAAAAGCTGGAATATTTCTTTCATTCTTTAAACCGGAGGCCCAGAGAAAATTTTCTCTGCAATCTCAAACGCATTCAAAGCCGAACCTCGAGTTAAATTATCCACTACTGTCCAGATCCAAAAGCTATTGGGAAACGACTCTTCTTTTTTTATCTGACCGATACAAATTTTATCTTCTCCTGCCACCGAAACAGGACTGGAAAGCATAGGAGGGGAAAGCTTAAAAAAAGAATGTTTCCTAAAAGCACTTTTTAAGCCCTGGATATCGGTTTTTCTCTTCAATTCTAAATAGCTCATAAGCGAATAGCTATGGAACACAGGGGCTTGAATGATGGACAATGAGAGGAGAAAACGACGAGGATGAAGAACTCTTCGTATCTCTGAAGTGATTTGTTTCTCAACAGAAGAAAAACCATTTTTATCGGCCTTCTCTGTATGGGAGAGAAAATTAAAGGCAATCTGCTCCTTGAACACTTTCTTTGAAAGAGAAGAGCTGCTCAGGAAAGCATAACTCTGGCCAGCCAGCTCTGCGATGCCGGATTCCTCATACGCTGAAACAGGCTGAAGGACGAAAGAAACGGCCTTCAAAAGCCCAAATTCCTTGAGGACAACATGAAAGAGATGAGAAAGGACAACAGTCACAGGATGAGGATTGGCTATAAGACCGGGTCTTTTTTTCAAAACAACTTTATCATTCACTCCGGCCACAACGACGGGAATTTTTTCTTCAGCGTTAAATGTCTCGCTCAAATCGATTGCCTGAAATTTTTGTTTGCGAGCAAGAGTCCCAAATGCTTGATTCACTTTTTTATCTGCCGCTAGAAAAACCAAATCACTGCCAGAGAGAGACTCCTTCTCGAGATGATGGACTACTTTGGGTTCTCCCCGAAATTGAGTCAGCTTGCTGTATTCTTCTTCCACATCTGGGTCGAAGAAATCTATATCCTTAAGAGGAAACTTCTTCTGGCTCAAGACATTTTTTATCTCTTTCCCGCGCATAGAATCTGACCCGATCAAGGCAATCCTTGGCTTTTTTGTCTCTCTCATTTTTTCAATAACTGAATTATTTATGGGCTTTTCTGTATTCAGTCATCAGGTAGTACATCTTATCCTTAAGAAAAAGTTTCTTTTTCTTCAACTCTTTTTCTTCCATATTTTCCGTTTCGGTCAGGAAATCCTTCTGCTTTAACTTTTCGAGTTTCTTTTCAAGCTGTTTGTGTTGTTTATAGGCTTTTTTGAATACTTCGTCTTTTTTTAAAAGAAGTTCCTTTAGCTCTTTCTCTTTCATTCAGTTTCCTCCGTTTAAAAGAATATCACAACGAATTCCCTAATTCAATTTCACAAGTTCCTTAAGAACTCTCTCCAATCGATCAGCCAAAGCTGACCAGGAAAATTTCTGCATTTTCTCATATCCGGCGCGGGCGATTCGAAGACGAAGCTCTTCATCTTTAAGGAGTTTTTTGATTTGGTAGCGCAAAAAAAGAGGATGGGGAAAGGCGACAACTAGTGCGGTTTGGTTGTGAAAGGCAAAATCTCGAGTTCCACTTCGGCTACAAACAACTGGAATCTGACAGGCCATAGCTTCTGCTGTGGTATTCGACCATCCCGCCCGTCTTTCAGCGCTCACAAAAATGTCACCCTGGGAATAGAGCCAGGCCATTTTGCTTTGGGGCAAATTCAGGTGAAATTCATGAGGGACACGGGTATTGATCATCGGGCGAGGATCTTTTCTATCTTCGCCCACCAAACTATCAAAAAAAACAAGTTTAAGGCGAGGATATTCCTTGTAGAGTCCTTCGACGGCACGAATGACATGCTGAATACCCTTTCTCTGTTTGTAAATACGCCCATAACAGAGAACTATGAACTCATTTCTTTCACTTTCCCGCTCTTTTGCCGGGAAAAAGAATTGGGGATTCACTCCGCCAGGAGCCCTGGAACAGGAAATATTGTACTTTTTCTCAAGATGACGACAGAGGCCTTCAGAATTTCCAAGAAAAAAATAATTCTTCTTTATTGTCTCTTTTTCCTGCTTATGTCCTTTCAGTAAAAAATAAAAAATTTTTGCCCTGGCGTTTAATTTTTCAAAATAGGGCAAAATTGAATATTCACTGCAGAGCCCGATGTCGAAATCTTCTTCGCCCAGAGATGAGAAAGATTTTGTTATACCTTTAAACTCTAACCATTCGGGTTTACTCCCATCAGGATGGAAAAGGACAAAATAATAGCCTCTTTTCGCGAGCTCGTTTCCGATTTCAAGGTATCGCCTGACACCTCCAAAAATTTCCACATGGGGAAGCAGTGCTGCAATTTTCATTTAAGTTTCTATGCTTCGCTCTTTATTTTGAAGAGCTCTTCCATCTAAATCCCCTCACCGCCTGAAATTTGGAAATTATTCTAACAAAATATGAAACTGAAAGAAAGCAAAATCCTTCTTGACCATGAGATCTTCAGGAGTTTGATTTATCTTTCGTAGCGACTAGATTTATCTTTCGTAGGGGCTTGATTCATCAAGCCCACCGGTTGAATATAAAAAAGGAATTGTATGAATTTGGTTTATCTTTGTAGGGGCTTGATTCATCAAGCCCACCTTTTTTATTTTCAGTAACTTGATTTATCAAATATCAGAAACAGAACAGGAGAAAAAAACTTAATAATTGACTTTACAACAGAGCAAAATTATACTTAAGGGCGATTAAAAAGATTGCCTCCAAATAAATGGCGAGGTAGCTCAGTCGGTAGAGCGAGAGACTGAAAATCTCTGCGTCGGCGGTTCAATTCCGTCCCTCGCCACCCATTTCTCTTCAGCTGCCAGAACCAGCCAGGGATTGATAAATCACACCTTTAAAATAATTATATACATGACAAAAGTGTGGGCTTAAAGAATCAAAGATATATAAATATTTATATACAAGAAAAAGGTGGGCTTGATAAATCAAGCCCCTACAAAAAACTACACGATAAAATGGGAGGACAAATCAAACCCCTACATAAGAATCAATCGTAGGTTTGATGAATCAAGGCCCTACTAAAGATGAATTAAGACTTACGAATGTGATTTAAGATATTCCCGTAGCTTCTGGCCAAACTCTGGCCTCTTCAAGGCAAGATCGATGCTGGCTTCTAAAA
>SOIV01000091.1 GCA_004377005.1 Candidatus Aminicenantota bacterium
AATATCTGCTTGTTCTTCTTAAGTCAATTTACGCTTGTTTTTTTGGATTCTTGAGGAAGGATTTTTTATTGGACAGGAGGGAAATCAGGGAATTTAATTATATTTAAAAGAATTAAAGACATTATTAGTATGAAGACCATCAATACAATCCGGATGATCCCTTCTCCCTTTTTCACGGAAACTTTTGCCGACCACCATGCTCCAGATGCAGTTCCGGCTGCAAGGGCCAGCCCAAACTTCCAGTTCACATTGCTAGTGAAAATGAAAACAAGCAGTGCTGGAATTGTATAAATAAATATTATAAAAACCTTGTGCATGTTGACACGGACAAGGCCGATTTTCATCAAGTGGTATATCGATGCCATAAGCACAAACCCTACCCCGACCTGAATAAAACCTCCATAAAGTCCGGCGGCAAACATTGCAGGATAGATAAACCAGGAATTATGATGAAGACTTTCGTTCTGGTTTTTCCTTTGATTTGATTTCCGGAAAACCATTGAGATGATAACACCAATCATGGCATAACCTAAAATATCCTTGAAGAGTTCATCACTGATGTTAACGGCGATGATGGAGCCAGCTATAGCTCCTGGCAGGGCGAAAGCAGCCAATTTTAAGCTCAGTTTGAATTCGGAGTATTTTTCCTGGCGAAAGGATAAAATTGCAGAAAAACTTTGAATAAGAATACCTAGACGGTTGGTTCCGTTTGCTACGGAACCATCGAGTCCAAGAAATATGAGCGTAGGGAGGGTAATTGCGGATCCACCACCAGCCATGATGTTGGTGAAACCAGTCAGAGAACCGATTCCAAACAGAAGAAGCAGCCTTAATAACTCATCCATTGGTTTTACTTTAGAGAAGCTTATGAATCAGGATATTTTACCATTCTGAGAGCAAGATGCAAAAACTATTTCGAAAAAGATTTGCAAAAAAAGGGACGAGATATAAAACGCTTTTGGGAAGAGTGGCAAGGCGAAAAAAGATCGTTCATGCTGTCATCAATTTATAATAGAACGATTAGCCTCAGGCGAGAAGTTATTGATGCGAACGTACGGGCCATCACATAGGCTGATGGGATGCTATTACTGTGTTAGCGAAAAACGGAGCCCTGCAGTATATCAATCACCAAGCTCAGAAAAACAATCGGGAGGAAGATTCCTCCAATTTTTACTGATTTGACTTAGCTTTCCTTGAGATCCTTGATGCTCTCATCAACCTCGGGGGGTTTTATTTTTGTGGAGATTGGTGGCGGCTCAGTTCCTTCCTTCAACATCTGCACAATGCCGTCGAAGAAGGAGTTGTCGGAAATCATGACCGAGGGAGCTAAGATTTCACCCTTATACTTTCCCCCGGCGCGTAACTCAACCTTTTCATGGGCGATTACTTTACCCTCCACCTCACCTTCTATGATTACGTACTCTGCCTTCACTTTACCCTTGAGCCTTCCTGTCTTGCCCACTAACAAGAGTGCAGTAAGGTCGATCGTCCCTTCGAATTGTCCGTTTAGAAACAGGTTGTGGGAGCCCTTTATGTTCCCCGTCACGCTGATCCCATCAAAAATTGCTGTTGTTCCCGTTTTCTGAACTTTTTCTAGCATACGTCGATTCAGTTTCATCTCAAGCCCTTCCTTTTATTCGAATTTTCCATACCATATTTTGGGGTAGGAATTTACTTTCATTACTAATTTTCAATTTTTTTTATCTCCTGTACTTCCTACCTGAGTATGAACATGGATAGGTTTCTCTAATTCTGCGCTAAAAAGCTTATAGCACAGGAAAAATCTAATGTCAAAATGATGAACCTGTTT
>SOIV01000311.1 GCA_004377005.1 Candidatus Aminicenantota bacterium
TCCTTTACTGATGGAAAATTTGATTTTTCTTATATTTCTTTGTATAGTTTTTTATGTCTCAACATGAGGATAGATAGAAAAAACATGAGAAAAACCGCTTTGATTATTTTTTTCTCTCTCTGCCTCTGTGTCTCTTTCGTCTGGTCTCAGGGAATAAGGAAAGCAGTCTGGGCTGGACAGTTTTATGAAAAAAAGGCGGAAATACTCTCTCAACAAATAGACCAATTCCTCGAGAATGCCAAAAAAATGCCTTCTCCTGGCGAAGAAATCTTGGCTCTTATTTCCCCTCATGCTGGATATGTTTATTCAGGACAGACCGCTGCTCATGCTTACCGCTTGATTCAGGGAAAAGATTATGAATCAGTCGTAATCATCGGCCCTTCTCACCGGTACCGTTTAAAAGGCTGTTCAATTTACCCCAAGGGTGGATACGAGACACCTCTGGGAACGGCAGAAATAGATGAGCCCCTTGCCGCTGAAATCTCTAAAGCTTCTGGGTTTAAATACATCCCCAAAGCCCATCAGATGGAACATTCTGTGGAAGTTCAGATTCCTTTTATTCAAAAGACCCTTCCTCAGGCAAAAATCGTCCCTATCGTGATGGGTTATCCCACAAGAAAAACCATTATTCGCCTGGCAGATGCCCTGATAGAAGTTCTCCCCGGGAAAAATGTTATGATTATTGTTTCAACTGACATGTCTCATTTCTTTCCCAAGAAAAAAGCCAACGATACGGACTCCAAGACAATTTCTCTCATTCAGTCTTTCGAAACTAGCACTCTTATCAAAAGGCTCGAAAAAGGCGAAAACATCATGTGCGGAGGGGGCCCGGTTGTCTCGTCTCTGCTCTATGCTCGAGAAAGAGGAGAGGCGAAAGTTGAAATTCTCCACTATACCGACTCTTCACAATTAGGGGGAGAATCCCAAGTTGTCGGTTATTTAGCAGCCGCTCTCTACACAAAAATCCCCAACCCCATATTTAGCCTCTCTCCAGAGGAAAAAACAGAGCTTCTCCGGCTGGCCCGTTCTGCCATTAATCAGTTTATCAAAGAGAAAAAAATCATAAAGCACAACACCGAAAACCTGAATTTCCTAGCCAAGAAGGGTGCCTTTGTGACCCTTAAAAGAAAAGGCAACCTGAGAGGATGCATAGGATTCATCGAGCCTGTCGCGCCTCTTTACCAAACTGTTATTCAAGCTTCCGTTTATGCTGCATGTAGAGACCAGAGGTTTCCTCCTGTCTCAGCGGAAGAACTTGATGATTTAGAAATAGAGATTTCTGTTCTCTCTCCTCTCAAAAAAATTCATGACCCAAGTCTCATTAGGGTTGGAAAACATGGTCTTGTCATCTCCAAAGGGAATAAAAGAGGGCTCCTTCTACCTCAAGTTCCTGTCGAAAATAACTGGTCAAGGGAAACATTTCTCAGGCAGGCATGCTTGAAAGCTGGTCTTCCGCCGAATACTTGGAAATCCGAAGCTGATATTTACATATTCGAAGCTGTTATTTTCCAGTGATATAAAATGCCACTTTACGAATATAAATGTTTAACATGCGGCTCTTCGCTTGAAGTCCTCCAGAAAGTCAATGAACCACGATTAAAAAAATGCCCTAAATGTGGAGGCCTGCTAAAGAAAGTCCTCTCGCCTCCAGCCCTTCAATTTAAAGGCAGCGGCTGGTATATCACTGATTACGCTCAAAACAAAAAGCCAGAAAAGGAAAGCAAGTCCAATCAGAAGCCTAAAAGTGAAAAACCTGCTGCCTCCAAGAAAAAGAAGGACCCTTCTCCCTCTTCATCTGATTAAACAG
>SOIV01000315.1 GCA_004377005.1 Candidatus Aminicenantota bacterium
TTACTAACTGCTCGGCTATTGTATGGCCGGTCTTTTCATCTGGAACTGTTGTGAGCACAAGTATGTATTTATTCAATTTTTGGCCTCCTTAACTGTTGGGGAATTTTTTGTAGGTGTTTGATTTATTAAGCCCACATTTATGATCATACAAATAAATATGTAGATTTGATAAATCAAACCCGTACAAATATTGTTTTTTTATGATTTTTATTCTTGTAGAAAAATGTGCGCGAATACTTTAGCATCTCCCATCATATTATCGATAATGCAGTATTCGTTGGGCTGATGGGCAGTGTCATCGACTTTAGCCCAGCAAACTGCGCTGAAGTTGTCTCTTCTGAAGAGGGCTGCTACTGTTCCTCCTCCAATCCCGGTAGCCTTTCCTTCTTTTCCGTAGATTGCTTTAATCGCTCGCTTTAAAGCCTGGGCCACTGGCGCATCTGCTGAAGTCGGAGGGGCTGCAGGAGCCTTCTGAGTCTCCTCTGAGATTATTTTCACCTTGAATTCATTTTGGATATTATCAATCATTTCTTTGATTTTCTCTTCAACTTCTTCGATCGTATATCTTGGCAATATACGGCTGTCCATATAAAAAATATCTTCCCCTGGTATTGTATTGATATTAGGGACATTAAATTCTTTCTTAGTTGGTTCAAAGGTGGAGATTGACGGATCAAATAGGGGATCTTTATCTGGGAAAATCCTGTAGAGGTTGTTTAACTCAGTGACCAGAAAAGAGGCAGCCTTGAAGCTGTTGATCCCTTTTTCCGGAGTAGAACCGTGGGCCTGCTTGCCCAAAGTCTTAAATTTAAGCCAGAGAAGGCTTTTTTCGGCGACTTCGATCATCGTTCCATCTTCGTTTCCCGCATCTGGAACAATGATCAAGTCCTGTTTTCGAAAGGCATTGGTATTATGGAGAACATAGTCAATCCCTTTCTCGCTTCCAGTCTCCTCATCTGCTACCAAGGCGATGCCTATATTATAATTCGGCTCAAGGCCTTCCTCATGAAATGCCTTAATGGCATAAAGAGAAGCCACCATGTCCTGCTGGTTGTCCTCAACTCCCCGTCCGTAAATTTTTCCTTCTTCCACCCAGGCCTTGAATGGATCCCCTCTCCACTGAGCCAATTCTCCAGGAGGAACAACGTCCATATGCGTCATTATCCATATTGTCTTGGAAGAGCTTTTCCCTTTGAAAAAGCCGAGAATATTCGGGCGATACCCAGAGGGAGCTTCAAGATCAGGTGCCTTGATAACCTCAATATCGCTAAATCCGTTTTTCTTTAGGAAATCAATCAGGATCTCTGCCTTCCCGACTTCCCCTTCTCCTCCAATCACCGGGGAGATGGACGGCTTAGCACAGAGTTTAATCTGCATATCTATCATTTCGTTGCGGTAGCTGTCGATTCTCTTTGCTATCTTTTCCATTTTAGTCATAGGAATTCTCCTTATACATAATTTAGCTTCTCTTGGGGACGGAAATAATCCTGAAGCCAATGTAGGAATAATGCATTCCCGAAAGAAGAGTGAGCGCGAGAGTCAAAAAATAGAGCAACCGTAAGTAGGGGAACGATATTTGGAAGGAGTTGAAGAAAAGAACGAGGATCAAAACCATGAACTGACAGACCGTGCTTGATTTTCCCCAGAGGGAGGGAAGAAAAGTTTTTTGACCTCGCAGTTTGTAGAGGGCGAAAGCACTTGAGACTATGAACAGGTCACGGCTGATAACAGCAATCGTGAGCCAAAGAGGAATGATGTGGGGAGAATTGAGAGAAGGAATAGTCAGAACGATGAAAGCCGAGGTCATGAGTAATTTGTCTCCTGCAGGATCAAGTAAAGCGCCAATTTTTGTTCTCTGATGCAGGAGTCGGGCTGCGAAGCCATCCAAGACGTCTGTGAAGCCCGCAAAGAAGAAAACAGCAGATGCTTCCATAACTTTTCCCCGGATCATTAAAGCCAGAAAGACAGGAATGAGAAGAATCCTTAAGAGACTGAGAATATTGGGAAGGTTTAGTAAGCTATTCTTCTCTTCTTTCCTCATTTAACGATAATTTTCAATGCCTAAAAAAAGGTGATTTATTTTATCAAAGCCAAGATAATATCCAAGAGCCTTATGGATTCTTGTCCTGATACAGGAAGGTCCGGGTTAAACTCTCTTTTTAGAGAGAAGTCCATGATATTATAGGAAAGAATCTGGATAATCGCTTTATAATAGTAGTTGTGGGAGGCAACATCTGAGATTTGGATTCTTTCTGGTGGGATCTGCTGGATAAACTTGTATCCTTTCTTTTCCAAATAGTTTATTAAACGAAGGAGAATTTCTGCCATCTCTGCCCGGGTAACAATTTTTTTCGGTTGAAAAGTGTGATTGGGATAGATATCCAGAATACCCAAGGAAGTTACTTGAAGGATGAATTGTGATGCCCAAGAAGTTGCAATATCGATGATAATGGGGGGGGTGCCCGGGAACTTATCCAATATTCCTTTGAACTTGACCACAAGGAGAGCAGCTATTTCTTCTTTAGAGACGGCTTCTGAGAAGGCGATGGAATTGTATCTTGTGGGAAGTTCATAAATCCCTAACCTGTTTTTAATGCCTTCGATTCTATTCATTATTTGTTTGTTTTCCGGCTCTAAATTGTGCAATTTTTCATAGATTTCAAGACTTTTTGTATACTGAGCTGCCTGGTAGAGCGCTTCTGCGTAATCTTTTAGTATCTCTGTGTTCTTTGGTTCACTCGAGCTTGCAGCTAGGAGATGAACCAAGGCATTTTGAAGTTTGTTTTCCTTTTTGTAGATGTCAGCAAGAACGAGGTGGGCTTCTGTGGATTGAGGAGCGTAATAGAGGGCTTTAAGGTAAGCTTCTTTACTTCCTTCCGTATCTCCCGCAGCTATGGCAGCTTTTGCTTCCAAAAGAGATTCATCAAACTTTTTGTTTTTAAAGATTTCGTATTGCTGCTTAGCCCAGGGATGCTCTGGTTCTCTTTTGAGAATTTCCCTGAATTCAGCAAACGCCCGGTCATCCCGTCCTTTTTCTCGATAAATCTGGGCCAGGCCTGAGTGAATAAGAGTCATGTCAGGAAGATCTTTCAGGGCTACTTTAAAGAATTCTTCAGCCCTCTGAAGTCTGTTTTGAAGAAAATAGGCGTAGGCTAAACCCACGTTATAAATTGGATTTTGAGCTCCCAGCTTAGAGATTTGTTTTTCGGCTTTTTTCCCTTCCCCTTGGTTCAAAGTTTCCCAGGCCTCTTCTGCGAGAATTCTCTCCTCAAGGGAAAATTCTGCCACGATGGAAGCAGGAAGGCTTTCTATATAAAGGGAAGGAGGCGGAGGTTGATAGGTTGCACATGACCAAAAAAATATAAAGAGTAAAAAAATCTTGAATGCTTTTTTCACCAATTTTTTCCTCCTCTTTTTATATAAGGCGAGTAATTCAGAATTGAGCGTGGGTTGGCCATAATCTTCAACTCAAAATAATCGCCGTTTTCTCTTCTTTTTAATATCATGGTCCATTTCGAAAAAGAATGGATCAACTCTTTTTTTGATTTGGGAATACGCAAATAAAATAATTCCAGGTTTTTAAAGAGTCTAGACCTGAGGCATTCTTTCAGGCTTTGGACTCCATCTCCTGTTTTTGCTGAGACATAGATGATGGGGCTATCAGAGTGTCTATTTTTCTCTAAAAGCTCTTCATGGGTAGGTAAAAGATCGACTTTATTAAAAATTTTAACAACAGGGATGTCGGGTACTCCTATCTCGGAAAGAGTTTTTTCTACTGCATCGACCTGACTTTCATAGTTGACTGAAGTTATATCAATGATGTGGAGAATGCAATCAGCCTCCTTAAGCTCCTCTAAAGTGGCCTTAAAGGAAGTTATCAGCTCAATGGGAATTTTTTTGATGAACCCGACCGTGTCACTCAAGAAAAAGTAAAGGCCGTCCGAGAAACTCACCCGACGAAGGATTGGATCCAGAGTTGCAAAGAGCTGTGGAGAGGTGAACATCTTTTCCTTGGAGAGGTAGTTAAATAAGGTAGATTTTCCTGCATTCGTGTATCCCACAAGTGAAGCAACCGGAACAGGACTTTTTTTTCTGCTTTTTCTTTGAGCGGCTCGTCTTCTTCGAAGATTAATCATTTCCTTTTTTATCTTGGAGATTCTATCCTTAATTCTCCGCCTGTCCTCTTCGAGTTTTTTCTCCCCAGGGCCACGTGTACCGATACCTCCTCCTAACCGTGAGAGGGCTTCTCCTTTACCCAACAAACGCGGAAGGAGATAGTTGAGTTGAGCAAGCTCTACCTGAAGTTTTCCCTCCTTGCTTCTGGCTCGTTGGGCGAATATATCAAGGATTAGCTGGTTTCTATCTATGACCTTAGTCTGAATCTCATCTTCCAGGTTTTGCTGCTGGATAGGGCGGAGGTTATGATCGAAAATGATAAGATTGGCCTGAATTTCTTCCTTCGAGCGAATAATTTCTGATACTTTTCCTTCTCCTATAAGATATTTCGGACTGATCTCTGGCCGGAATTGGAATATTTCTCCAGCGACTTGTGCTCCGGCTGTCCTGGCTAATCCCTTCAGTTCCTGCATGGATTCTTCTGCATCTCGTTTTTCTATCTTGTTTGTTGCGAGATGGACCAGGATGGCTTTTTCCATTTTAATTTAAGTTGTTCTTAACATATTCCAGGATCGAAGGGAAGTCATGGGTAGAAAACCATTTGATTCCCTCCATTTTCCTGAACCATGTCATCTGTCTTTTTGCATAGTGGCGCGTATCCCTTTTGGTCAAAGTTATGGCTTCTTCCAGAGGGATTTCTTTTTTAAGAAGTTTTAAGACATATTTGTAGCCAAGGGCACGGAAGGGAGGAGAATTTTCATCGACTCCCTTCTGGAGAAGCTCTTGCACTTCTCTCGTTATACCTCTTTTGAACATTTTATCTACTCTTTCTTCAATCCTCGTGTAAAGTTCCTTTCTTTCTAATTTTAACCCAATTTTTATTATATTAAAATCTTTAACATAAGATTCGGTGTTCAAAAATTGTTCAGATAAAGGTTTTCGAGTTGAGTAGAAGACTTCTAAGGCCCGTATTGTCCTGACTTTATCTTTCTCTCCAATTTTTTGATAATAGACAGGATCGACTTCCCTGAGTTTCTCTCTCAAGGTAGCTAGCCCTTTCTTTTTGGCTTCCTTTTCCAGTTTCTGGCGAAGCGATGGGTCACTTCCTCCTCCTGGGAAAAGACCGTTGAGGAGGGCCTTTAAGTATAAGCCGGTTCCTCCGACGATGAGAGGAAGTTTTTTTTTCTTCAAGATAGCATTTGCTGTTTCTAAAGCCAACCGGGCGAAGTCTGCTGCCGTAAATTGGGTCGAGGGGCTCACAACATCCAGGAGATGATGAGGGATATTTCCTCTTTTTTCCAAGGGAATTTTATCTGTTCCGATATCAAAGTCTTTATAGACTTGCATGGAATCACAATTTATGATTTCTCCCTTTAATTTTTTTGCCAGTTTCACTGCGGTGGAGCTTTTGCCCACTCCAGTAGGACCTAGAACAATGATGAGATTTTTGGTTTTAGATTCCAATTTTTATCAACAGGAGAAGTACAAGGAGAGTTATAAAAATTAAAAGAGCGAGAATCTGTTTTCTCCTCAATTCTATTTCCCTATTTTTCTAGGTTTTTTAACATGCGTTTGTTCGTGTTTATTGCCCGAGGTTTTTTTGACTAATTTTTTAATGAAATCTTTTTCAGGAAATTTGCCAAAATCTGCCGCTGTCTTTCCCCTTACAGTGTCCAACTTTCTTGGAGTTTGTCGCTGCTTTGAAGGTAAGGAGCTGTGATGTAGCTGAAAAAGGCAAAGGCGATGAGGAGAATAATGAGGGCATCAATCCAGATTGGTTTTTCCGAAATAGCTTTCAGGGTTACCTTCGGGTTGAAGAATATTCCTTGGAGGCGATTGAAAAGATCCATGTATTATTCTCCTTTCCGTTCTTCCTTTATAATCCTTCCATCTTTTAAGAATATTATCCGGTGAGCGTTCTCGGCAATTTCTCTCTCATGGGTGACTACAATGAGGGTGTTGCCCTGAGAATGTATTTTGCGAAAGAGGTTGATGATCTCTAGCCCTGTTTTGGAGTCAAGATTACCCGTAGGTTCATCTGCAAGGAGGAGAGAAGGTTCATTAACAAGAGCGCGGGCAATAGCCACCCTCTGCCTTTCACCTCCCGAGAGTTCAGAGGGGCGGTGATTCATTCTATCCGACATCTCTACCATTTCCAGCGCTTTATGTGTCTTTTCTTCCCTTACTTTCTTCTGGGTCCCTTTGTAAATAAGGGGAAGTTCCACGTTGTGGAAAGCAGTGGCTCGAGCGAGGAGGTTAAAGACCTGAAAGACAAAACCGATCTCGTTATTGCGGATGTAAGCCAGTTCGTTATCATCTAACGTGCTGACCAATTTCCCCCTCAAATAATAGTTTCCCTTTGTGGGAGTATCGAGACATCCCAGTATGTTCATGAGGGTTGACTTTCCAGAACCGGAGGGGCCCATGATGGCCACAAATTCGCCCTGGGAAATAGTGAATGTCGCCTCGCAGAGGGCATTAACTTCCTGCCCTCCCAATTGATATGTTTTCCAGAGGTTCTCTGTGGAGATAAGGATGTTGTTTTTGCGTTCCATTATTCTTCTTTTTTCTTTTCTTCTGGTTTGATAAGTATATCATCTTTAAGCTGGCGGAGTGCGCTATAGGGGCCGACAACAATATCTTGTCCTTCTTCAAGCCCAGTGGTGATTTCTATCATCATCTCACCCATAATTCCTTTTTTCACAGGAAAAAATTTCACCCGATTTTCCTCGACGACATAGACTCCTTCTTCTTGTTCATCATTTTTTTCTCCTTCCTTATCCTCTTTTTCTCTTAAAACTAAAGCGGAAATCGGGATAGCAAGGATGTCTGTTTTTTCAGCGGTGATGATATCTGTTGTGGCTGAGAGGCCAGGCTTAAGGTTCTCTGGGGGATTTTCCAGGGTTATGATAACTTTAAAATCCCTGGATTCTTCGGATGAAGTCACTTTTTGAAGGGCAGAGCTTCCGATTTCAGTCACTTTTCCTTTGATGGTCAGGTCAGGGAAGGCATCGACTCTTACTTCAGCCTGCTGTCCGATCTCGACTCCGATGACGTCTGTTTCGTCAACTTCAACCTCTACTTCCATCACAGATAGGTCGGCGATGGTCATCAGAATTGTACCGGGATTGTTCATCGTGCCGATCATGGCGATCTCCCCCTCTTCAACTCGAAGGCTGGTGATAATCCCATCAATAGGGGAGTGGTAGGTCGTTTTGCTCAAATCATCCAAGGCGCTTTGGAGAGATGCCTGGGCCTGGTCGATTTGATACATGATGGCTTGTTGTTGTGCTTTAGAGATATCATATTGAGCCTTGGCTGCTTCCAGTTGTTCTTCGGAGATAAGTTTTTCCTCAAAAAGTTTCTGATATCTTTTGTAGAAACTTTCATCTTTTCTCAGTCCTGCCGCTGCCCTTATAAGCTCAGCTCTGTAAGAATGAATGAGAGCTTGGGCCCGGTCAGCATTAGCTTCGTATTGAGTTGAGTCAAGTTTCAGGAGAAAATCTTCTGCCTTGACGCTTTGACCTTCCTCCACGCCTATTTTGACAATTCTTCCTGGTATATGAGCGCTAATATTCACATTTTTTTTGGGCTTGACTTCTCCCGATGCCGAGATTTTCGAAGTCAAGTCATGCTTTTCAGCCTTCTCTACAGTCACTTTTATGCTTTTTTCTCTTTGTGATCGGAGGTTGAAGATAATAATAATCCCGATAAATATGATTACAGCAAAAATTATGATTGCCTTTTTTTTCCTCTTGAAGAAGCTTCTTTTTTTGTTCATTTCCTCTTTCCCTCAGGTTTCATTATCATATTATAATACGACTGAAAAGGCAAAAGGTTCATAGGGGTAGCAAGCATTTCCAATTTCATATTTTTAAAAGTGCTTTTTTTCAAGAGGTTGATAGAAAAGTCGAGAGTTGGTAATATTGAGGAGCCATGAACATGGACAGATATTTAGAAGCTGCAAAAGACGCTGCTCAAAAGGCCGGGCGAATTCTCAGGGAGAATATCGATAAGTCCAGCACAATCTTTTTTAAAGGGACTGTCGATCTGGTCACTAATTTTGATAATCAATCCCAGGAGGCAATTTTCAAGCATCTTTCATCCTGTTTTCCTGACCATGATTTTCTGGCCGAGGAAGGGTTGAATAAAGAAGAAGGAGCAGGATTTAGGTGGATTTTTGATCCTCTTGATGGCACGACAAATTATGCTCATAACTTCCCTATTTTCTGTGTGTCAATAGCATTGGAGAGGAAAGGGGAGATCGTTCTCGGTGTGGTTTACGATCCCATGAGGAAAGAGATGTTCTCGGCAATAAAGGGAGAAGGCGCGTTTCTCAACGGAAAAGAGATTAAGGTCTCTTCTGTTGATGATTTGGATAAGAGCCTTATAGCCACGGGATTTCCTTATGATATTCGGGTGAGCGAAGTGAACAACATCGTCCATTTTAATAATTTCTTGACTCGAGTCCAGGGGATCCGGCGCTGTGGCTCTGCGGCGATGGATCTCTGCTATGTGGCCTGTGGGAGGTTTGATGGTTTCTGGGAATTGAAGCTTCAGCCTTGGGATATGGCTGCAGGGGCCTTGGTTGCCCAAGAGGGGGGAGGCCGAATTTCTGATTTTAAGAATCACGAATTCAGCATTTTTGAATCAGAGATTTTGGCGACAAACGGTTTAATTCACCAGCAGATGGTGGATGTGCTTCAAATGGAAAATGTTAAAGTAAAGAATGAACAGAAAAGGCAGAGAATTTGATTAAAATATACAAATGAAAGAGAAAAGGATAAAATAAGTAACAAGAAAAAGATAAAATGAGCAATAAGAAAAAGACTGTGATAAGGTCCGGAGCTAAAGGAAGTTTACTTGTTGTTCTGTGCTGGTTACTGCTAGTTGTTCCTTCTTTGTTTTTCCTTTTCGTCTCAAGCAGTGTTTCAGTTGAAAACTCTGTTTTGAATAAGGAAGAGGTTTTCGCCAAGGAACAGGAGGAGAATTCCGATTTAGAGTGGAAGGAAGTTTCTAGAATAACTGTTTTGGGTAGTGTGGATTGGATAGATACCGGCCTTGAAGTGAAAGAAGATCAGGAAATTTATTTTAGCGCACAGAGGCAAATTTCTCTTCAGAGGGGCAACCCGATGGCATGGTGCGGACCTGATGGCATGAATCGTAAAACCATGCAGCAGCCCATTTCAGATAAAAATATTGGGGCTTTAATCGGGAAGGTTGTCTGGCTTATTTCTATTGAAGTCGACGAGGAAACTGGTGAAGAGATTCGCCACGAGATCATTGAAAAGTTTTACATAGGTTCGGCAAATCAAGTCAGGATGCCAATAAGCGGGCGACTTTTTTTGGGGATCAATGAGAATGTTGTCGGCGATAATTCCGGCGATTTTGAAGTTACAATTTATCTACTCTTTTTTCCTTGATGAATTCTTTTTGCCGAGGAAGTTTTCCATAAACTGGATATCGTAATCTCCTTTGATGAAATCCGAGTTGGAGAGAATACTCAAGTGAAGAGGAATGTTTGTTTTTATGCCAGCAATAATTGTCATCTCTAAAGCTACTATCATTTTTTTAATGGCATCTGCTCGTGTGGGGGCCTTCGCCACAATTTTGGCAATAAGAGAGTCGTAGTCAGGGGGAATTTGCCAGTTGCTATAGGCTGCGGAATCCACTCGGATACCTTCTCCTCCTGGAAAAACCAAAAAGTCAATCTTTCCGGGGGAAGGAATAAATGTCTCCGCATCTTCTGCATTTATCCGGCATTCGATACTATGACCGTTTAATCTCAAATGAGGGGAGAAGGAGAGCTTATCACCTGCAGCTATTTTGATCTGCTCTTTGATCAGATCGATAGCGTAGGCCATTTCTGTAATAGGATGTTCGACTTGTACGCGCGTGTTGACTTCCATAAAATAGAATTTCTTTCTCTCATCCACTAAGAACTCAAATGTCCCCAAACTCTGATAGCCTATGAAATGGGCTGCCTCCTGGACAGCTTTAATTATCTTTCTCCGGAATTTTTCATCTATGAATGGGGAAGGTGTCTCTTCCAGTAGTTTTTGGTGTTTTCTCTGGATGGAGCATTCTCTTTCACCAAAAGCGAGGATGTTTCCTTTTTTGTCGCCGACCACCTGAATTTCTATGTGGTGGGCTTTGAGCAAATATTTTTCCAGATAGATAGAAGAGTCACCAAAAGCGGTTTTAGCCTCATTTTGGGCTATGGGAAGCTGTTCTTCCAGATTAGTGGTAGAGCGGACAACTCTCAAACCTTTTCCTCCGCCACCCGCCGCTGCTTTGATGATAACAGGGTAGCCGATTTTTTGAGCTATTTTTCTGGCCTCAGATATGTCTTCAATAACTTTATCGCCTCCAGGAATTACTGGTAATTTGGCTTTTTCCATCTCTTGGCGAGCTCTGTTTTTATCTCCCATGAGCCTCATGAGAGAAGCGGGAGGACCGATAAAAGTTATGCCTGAAGTTTCGCAGATCTCAGGGAAACGGGGATTTTCCGCCAAGAATCCATAACCAGGATGAATGGCATCGGCTTTAGTAATCTCAGCCGCACTAAGGAGATTGGGAATGTTGAGATAGCTTTCAGAGGCTTTAGCAGGGCCTATGCAGATTTTCTCATCGGCAAGCATTGTGTGCAGAGAATTTCTGTCTGGTTCAGAGAAGACGGCTACAGTTTTAAAGCCTAGTTCTCGGGCTGTCCGGATAATGCGCAGGGCAATCTCCCCACGATTTGCAATTAAGATTTTAGAAAACATCTAGGATTATGAGAGTGGCTGGATTGCAAACAATCTTTGCCCGTATTCGACAGGTTTTCCGTTCTCGACAAAGATTTTTTTGAGAGTACCATCAACCTCTGATTCAATTTCATTCATCAATTTCATTGCTTCAATAATACAGAGAGTTTGGTTTTTTTTCACGGGGTCTCCTATTTCAACGAAAGGAGAGGAAGAGGGGTCTGGAGCACTGTAAAAAGTCCCGACCATGGGAGATGTGATGTAGTAAAGATCATTCTTTCCTTCCTGTGGTGTGGCCTCTAGAGGTGTGTTGTTTGCTTTTGTTTCTGGACCTTTAGATCTCTCGAGAGCAGGGGCGGGCTCAGATGCAAAAGTAGAGGCGAGGTCTCTGCCGATCTTGATCTTCAGCCCCTCCACCTCCAGCTCGAAGTGAGACAAATTTTTCTCTTCCATTAGACGTATGAGCTTATTTATCTCTTTGTAGTCTATCTTTGAACTCATATCATTTCCTTAACATGCATTAGATAGGAACCTTATGATCCTCTTCATAACGCTTTCAAAAAAATTAGTAATACCTTAATCACAATACGAAAAAATGTCAAGTAGTCAAGTGGGGTCAGACCTTTCAAACTTTTATAATATCAATTTTTTTTAATGTAAATATTACGGGGACGTTCCCCAAGGTACCACCCTTTTCATATTCAAGGATTAAGGATTAGGAATGTTCCTCCCTGTGCTACTCTTTTCCTATTCATAAAACTAGCATTTCCTAATGTATTAGATTCTTGTAATTAAAAAAGATAGTCAAATTTTCAATCAAGAAGAAGCTTAATATAATTTTATTTTAGTTGTTTACTGGGGATGCTTGCATCATTGAGAATTAGTTTAATAGTAAAGGGTGGTACCTTGGGGAACGTCCCCTTAATACGTTGACTTTACTGGGGTTAGGCCTTATTATGACAGAGCCTGGACAGTCAAATATAGAGGAATTTTTCTTCTCGATAGTAGGGCCTGAGTCCGGAGGAAGAAGATGCTTGATCAATTATCGAATCGCCTTCAAAAGGTTATGAAATTTCTCCGTGGTGAAGGAAAAATCACTGAAAAAAACATGGCTGAGGCCTTAAGGATGATTCGTCTAACCTTTCTTGAATCTGATGTTAACTATCGAGTTGTGAAAGACTTTGAAGAGAGAATCAGAAATAAAGCACTGGACGAGAAAGTTCTCTCGAGTATTACTCCTGCTCAGCAAGTCATCAAGATAGTAAGAGATGAAATGACTTCCATTTTAGGACAGGAAGCAAAAAAATTAGAATTTTCGAGCCATCCCCCATCAATTTTCATGCTGGTCGGGCTTCAAGGTTCTGGAAAAACGACAACCTGCGGAAAGCTCGCAAAGTGGGTTTTGAATCTCAAAAAAAATCCTCTTCTTGTCTCATTTGATCTAAAGAGGCCAGCTGCTCAAGAGCAATTGAAAATGATTGCCAAAATTCTCAACCTCCCCTTTTACGAAATGACAAAAGAGCAAATGTCTTCTCCTCCCGAAGCTCTCAAAGAGCTCCTCAAGCATGCCACAAACCGAGGTTTTGACCCTCTCATCGTCGATACAGCAGGGAGACTTCATGTAGATGATGACCTTATGATGGAACTTCGAATGGTGAGAGATATTCTCAAACCCGCAGAAGTGATCTATGTGGGGGATTCTATGACCGGTCAGGATGCAGTGAAAAGTTCCCAGATCTTTGAGGAAAAAATTGGGTTGACTTCCGTTATTTTAACCAAGCTCGATGGCGATGCGAGAGGAGGAGCAGCTTTGTCGATAGTCACAGTGACAGGTAAGCCTATAAAATTCATCGGTGTGGGGGAAAAATTCGATAAGCTCGAAGTTTTCCATCCTGACCGTATGGCTTCCCGGATTCTGGGGATGGGCGATATCTTGAGTTTAGTCGAGAAGGCAGAGAAGGAGGCTGATCTAGAAGAAACAGAAGCGCTAGCCCGCAAGCTCCGAAAACAAGAGTTCAGCCTAGAAGATTTTAAAAAGCAGCTCGTTCAGATGAAGAAAATGGGGCCACTTTCCCAAATTTTGAGTTTATTGCCTGAATCTGGTCCTTTCAAGAATGTCAGCAAGATGAATATTGATGGCAAGAAGATTCTTCATTATGAGGCCATTATCAGCTCAATGACTCTAGAGGAAAAGGAAAATCCAAAAATGATAAGCGGGAGCCGCCGTATGAGAATTGCGAAGGGAAGCGGAAGGCCTGTTTCTGAAGTGAACCAGTTATTGAAGCAATTTATAGAAATGAGAAAAATGATGAAAAAATCTTCCTTCCAGAAAATTCTTTCTGGGGTTAGTTGACTAAAAGAGAAAATTTAGATATTATCTCTCATTATTTGAGATGTAGGTGTTTAATTTATCAAACACAAATTATTTATTGTATTTAATAAGAATGAATGGAAAATGATTTCAATACGACTCATGAGACTCGGAGCGAAGAAAAGGCCTTTTTATCGAATCATCGTTATCGATTCAGAAAGACCGAGGGAAAGCAAAGCGAAGGAGATCATAGGATATTACGATCCTTTAAAGGAACCTCCTGAAATCAAAGTTGATATTGAAAAAGCAAATTATTGGCTAGAGAGAGGAGCTCAAGCTTCTAAAACAGTCCAATCTCTTTTACATAAAGTTTCCAAATCTGAGAAGCTTTCCAATCAACATTCTAAAACTTAAAGGAGGTTACAGTGAAGGAACTCGTTGAGTTGATTGCCAAATCGTTAGTTGACAGTCCGGACCAGGTACACGTTTCCCAGTTAGAAGGGGAACAAACCACGATTCTGGAACTCAAGGTTGCTCAGGAGGATTTGGGCAAGGTTATCGGCAAACAGGGAAGAACAGCACGGGCCATGAGAATTATTCTTGGTGCTGCTGGGATGAAACTGAAGAGAAGATTCAATCTCGAGATAATCGAAAAAGGGTAGTTTGGTCAGCATAGGAAAAATTATAAGGAGCCAGGGAAATAGGGGCGAACTAAGGATTAAGCCTTATCCTGAGTACCCTCAAAAGCCTTTTTTTTTTAAGGATATTTCTGGAAAGAAAGGGAGCTCGAGAAGGATTTCAAGTTGAATCCTTCCGCCCCTATAAAGAGTTCTACATTCTCAAGCTGAAGGGAATTGACTCTCTTCCTCAGGCTCGTGAGTTAGCGGGACAGGAAATTCTGCTCCCAGAAGAAGACCTCCGAACTCTAGAAAAAGGTAAATACTATTTTTTCCAGATAATCGGGTGTTCTGTTGTCAAAAAAAATGGAGAAAAAATCGGAAGCGTTAAAGATCTGTTGTGCATAAAAGATAATGATCTTTTGGTTGTCGCGAAAGGAAAGAGAGAAATTCTTGTGCCCTTCACCAAGCCCATATGCCTTAAGGTCAACCTGAAGCGGAAGGAAATCCTTGTCGACCTGCCCGAGGGTCTTTCAGAGTTGGATGAGATTTGATATAATCACTATCTTTCCCGAGATGTTCGGGAGTGTGTTCTCGAAAGGAGTTATAAAGAAGGCCCTGGATAAGGGATTAATAGAAGTTCATGTTCATAATCTGAGAGATTTCACCTTCGATAAGCACAAGCAGATAGACGACCGCCCTTTCGGTGGTGGCCAGGGAATGGTTCTTAAGTCTGAGCCTATTTTTGCTGCTGTAGAGAAAATTAAACTGGATGAGAAAACACTTGTATACCTTCTTTCTCCTCAAGGAAGGAAATTTGATTTTCGTTTGGCTGAGGAGTTAGCGCAACATCCTCAAGTCATTCTCATCTGTGGTCGTTATGAAGGAGTTGACGAAAGAGTGATTCAATATTTGGTAACAGGCGAGATTTCCATCGGAGACTATATTCTCACAGGAGGTGAGCCAGCAGCTATTGTTGTCGTGGACGGGATTTCGAGGTTCATTCCCCAAGTTGTGGGAAACGTGGAATCAGTTAAAAATGATTCTTTTTATGAGGGCTTATTGGAATTTCCTCAGTACACGCGCCCTCGCAATTTTAGAGGCATGGAAGTTCCCGAAGTTCTATTCTCCGGAGACCACAGTAAGATTGAATCTTGGAGGCGAAAGAAATCTTTAGAAAAGACATGGCTTCAAAGACCCGATCTTCTGGAGAGTCGAAAATTATCAGCGGAGGAGAAAAAGATCCTGGAACAGATACCAACAGAAAAGAGAGGAAAAAAAGATGAATCTGATTGATTCGGTCGAGGAAAAACTTCTAAAAAAAGATTCAGATTCTTTTAAGGTGGGAGATACGGTTAAGGTCCATGTCATAATAAGAGAAGGAGATAAAGAGAGAATTCAGGTTTTTCAGGGGGATGTCATCGCCAAAAGAGGTTCTGGCTTGGGGGCAACTTTCACTGTTCGAAAAATTTCCTTCGGTATTGGAGTAGAAAGAATCTTTCCTCTCCATTCCAAGATGATCAAAAAGATTGAAGCTATTAGGCATGGAAAAGTCAGAAGAGCCAAATTATACTATCTTCGTGAACTTAAAGGCAAAGCAGCCAGACTTAAAGAAAAGAAACAGAAGAGACATTCTGAATAGATTGATTTTGACTGTTTTATGGGGTAAATCACCGATAGCATTTGTTTTTCTTAAGGAAGGAAAAGGCTGACTTGCGGTTGGAATAAGGAACAAGCATGATTTCATTTTTGGAAAGAAAGTATCCTTCCCTAGCACTTCCGTTCTAGACTTCAGAATTCTGCTCGGTGCAAGTTTGTTAAAATGGCAGATTTTCAGATTGAGAAGAGAATTATAAAAAAAGGATTCAAGGCTATAGCAGGAGTCGATGAAGTCGGAAGAGGTGCTATTTTTGGTCCTGTCGTAGCCGCCGCCGTTATTCTTCCTCCGGTGCTGATGAGGCCTGGCTTATCAGGATGGGCAGATGAAATCGATGATTCTAAAATAATATCTCCCCCAAAGAGAAAGAGACTAGCGGGAGCTATCTTAGCCAATGCAGTCTCTGTAGGGATAGGCTTGGCCACAAATTATGAGATTGATCAAAAAAATATATACTGGGCTTCGTTAAGCGCAATGAGAAGGGCAGTTGAGAACATGCCTGTAGCTCCAGATTTTATTCTAGTTGACGGATTTAGGCTAAATGATGTAAATTATCCTCAGAGAAATATCGTCCAAGGTGACAGAAAAAGCATTTCAATTGCAGCTGCTTCCATAGTGGCTAAGGTTCTTAGAGATGAAATGATAATCCATCTAGATAAAGTTTATGAAGGATACGCCCTCTCCAAAAATAAAGGTTATGGAACAAGGGAACACTACAGAGCATTAAAAGAGACGGGGCCAACATTATTTCATAGGCTTACTTTTAATCTTAGGAATAAGTGAGATGAGTCCTACTAGAAATAGAGGAAAAACCAGAGACGCTACTAGAGGTAAAACCAGGGAGCTTGCTGAGAAATACGTCAAGAAGGGAAAGTTGACAGACGCAATATCTGAATACAAGAAATTGTTAACAGGAGACACTCAAGAGGTCAATGTCAGGAATATCATCAGTAGCCTATATTTGAAAATGAATCAGAAAATAAGGGCGTTAGAGGAGCTTGCCCAGGTTGCCGGCCATTATGAAGAAAGGGGCTTATACTCCCAAGCAATGGCAGTTTATAAGAAGATAAGCAAATTAAATCCAAAAGATATTGAAGCAGCGATGAAATTGGGTGATCTTTATGCCAGGCAAGGATTTCCATCTGAAGCAAAAGCAGAATATTTGAAAGTTGGAAAGGATTTAATGAGGAATAATCAAATAAAAAGAGCTATCTTTTTGTACGAAAAACTCAAAAAAATAGATAAGAAAGATCCGGAGGCGAGGCTAGCTCTGGCTAACCTATACACAAAGGATGGATCAACTGATCAGGCGGTTGATGAGTTGAACGAGGCGGCTGAATTAAAGATTCGTAGTAACGACCTGAAACATGCGCGGGAATTACTTAACCGTGCAAAAAGGCTAAAGGCAGATCATCCAAGGACATTGTCCAATTTGGTTGATCTCTTCAAGAGAGAGGATGAAAAGAAAGAAGCTCTATCTCTTATCGATGATATTCTGAAAAAAGACAAGGACAATGTTAAAGCTCTCAAGCAAATGGGCAATCTTTATTTTGATGACCAAAAATTAGAAAAGGCCGAGGAGGTATTTTCTAAGATTATCTCCCTTCGACCCAAGGACGTTACTGCAACAGTCAAATTAGGGCATATCAATATTCTCCAGGATAATCTTGATCAGGCTTTTGAGCTTTACGAACCTATGATTGATAATTTTATACAACAACAAAAATTCGATAAAGCTATCGGCCTTCTCGGCCTTATTATCTCAACCAAGAAAGCCCACCTTCCCACTCTAGAGGGATTGGCTTCTATTTATAAATCAAATAATCAAGCAAAGAATCTAGAGATTGTTTACAGGGTTATTCTAGAAGAATACCATAAAAAAGGTGTGAGAAAGGAATCATTACCTGTATTAAGCGAGCTTGTTAGGCTTTGTCCTAAGGATGATGAAATTAGCGACGAATACAATCGTCTGGTAAGAAAATTTGGAGCTCCAGAGATAGAGAAAGTAGCAGAGGTCCCTTTGGAAGAAGCGAAAGAGGTGGAGGTGCCTTTACGCGAGACGAGAGAAGTGGAAGAGCCTCTTGTGGAGCCGAAAGAGGCTGAAGCACGATTGGAAAAAACGCTGGAAGCAGCGTCACCAGTGGGTGATGAGAAAGAGCCGTTGGTACCTTTAGAAGAGGCGAAGAGAGAAGCGGAAGAGATTCTTGCAGAGCCGAAAGAGGAGGAAGTGCCTTCAGGAAGAACGCTAGAAGTAGAGTCACCAGTGGGTAATGAGAAAGAGCCGGGGATAGCATTAGAAGAGGCGAAGAGAGAAGCGGAAGAGATTCTTCCAGAGCCGAAAGAAACTA
>SOIV01000034.1 GCA_004377005.1 Candidatus Aminicenantota bacterium
TTACAATTTATGCCTAATGGAAAAAGTAGCTCTTATAAGTTTTGGATGTGCGAAAAACCTTGTTGATAGCGAAGTGATGCTGGGGTATCTGGAAAAAGCGGGGTATACATTTGTCACCGACCCAGGAGAGGCCGATATCGTAATTTTCAACACTTGCGGATTCATTGAACCAGCAAAACAAGAAGCACGCAGTGCCCTTAAAGAAGCTGTCGCTTTTAAAAAAAAAGGAAAGAAAACCGTTGCTGTGGGGTGTTATGTCGAAAGATACAAAGAACGTTTGATGAAAAAATACCCTGAAATCGATGTCTGGTTGGGAGTTAATGACTTCGATAAAATAGTCCAGGCGATCGAAGGAAAACCATTTAAAAAATCTCAGCATTGTTTTCTGTACGATCATGCCTCCCCTCGCTATATCCAAACTCCTCCATCTTGGACTTATGTCAAAATATCCGAAGGATGTTCGCACGAGTGCTCTTTCTGCGCTATCCCTCTTATAAAGGGCCCTTACCGATCTCGCTCGGTTTCGTCTATTCTCAAGGAAATCGAAAAACTTTCTTCGCGGGGAGTGAAGGAAATAAACCTAATCTCCCAGGACACGACTTACTTTGGTCGCGATCAGGGCCTTGAAGACGGTTTATCCCTCCTCCTTAAAGAGCTTCTGAAGATTCAAGAAATCGAGTGGATTCGCATCCTTTATGGTTATCCCGAAGAAATAAGCGACTCCCTTTTAGGAGTAATGCAGGAGGAGAGAATCTGCTCTTATCTTGATATTCCCTTTCAGCATTCTAACTCAAGGATTATAAAAAAAATGAAAAGAGGGATGGACGGGAGAAGGGCGCTCAAATTCATCCAAAAATTAAGGGAAAAACTTCCTGGTATTGCTCTTCGGACATCTCTTGTGGTCGGATTCCCGGGTGAAGGCATGAAAGAATTCGAGGATCTAAAAAAATTTGTTCAAGAAGCCAGATTTGATCATTTAGGAGTCTTTACTTATTCAAAAGAAGAGGGAACTGATTGTTTCGACTTCGGAGATCCTGTTAAAGAAAGCATGAAGAAGAAAAGAAGAGATAAAATCATGGCAATTCAGTCAGAGATATCTTTCGAGAACAACAAAAAATACTTGAACCAGAGCCTTGACGTCTTGATTGAAGGAATCCCTAAAGAAAATCCCGACATATTGATCGGCCGGGGGAGATTCCAGGCTCCTGAAGTCGACGGCATGATTCTCATCGACGCCCCCAGGAAATGGGAAAAAGTGGTTAACACGATTCAAAAGGTTGAAATCACAGGTGGGGATGTATATGATTTATACGGAAAACTTGCTAAATGAAATCTTTATCAAAAATCATTGCGACATTTTTCGGAGTCGGATATTTTCCGGTTGCTCCGGGAACTTTAACAAGCCTGATTGTAGTTCTGCTTTATAAATTCTATCTTCATAGTCTAAGCTGGCCCTTTTACCTTCTGCTGCTCTTCCTTCTGTTTTCAGTAGGAATCTTTACCTCTACAAAATATTCATTAGAGATAAAAAAGCATGATCCTCGAAGGATAGTGATTGATGAAGCATTCGGCCAGCTTCTCGTTCTCTTCCAGATAGGAGAATCCTGGGGCACAGGCTGGCTTCCGCTTTTATCCTGCTTCCTCCTTTTCCGCATTTTTGATATTATTAAACCCTTTCCCATAAAAAAAGTTGAGACGCTCCCAGAAGGATGGGGAATCGTTATGGATGACCTTGTGGCTGCGGTTTATGCAGGAGTGATCATTAATCTCTACTTGCTTTTAAAATTCTACTTTCTTTAAATATGAAACCTAAGAAAGATCTTAAAATCGAGATAATGGCCATAGGATCAGAACTTCTCACCCCATACTTCCAGGACACCAATTCCCTCTTCCTTACAGAGCGTCTGAACGACCTTGGAATGGAAGTTTCTTATAAAACGATAGTTGGAGATGACTGGGATGATCTTGTCCTCTCTATCAAACAGGCCTTTTCCCGCACGGATATCATTATAGCCATGGGTGGCCTTGGTCCGACCCAAGATGATAGAACTCGAGAGGCTTTCGCCACAGCCCTCGAGCGAAAGCTCATTTTCAACAAAGAACTTCTCCAAAAAATAGAGGAAAGGTTTAAACGCCGCGGACTCTCTATGCCCGCAGTAAACAAAAAGCAATCTTATGTCATCGACGGAGCAGAAATTCTTGAAAACAGAAACGGCACAGCCCCTGGCCTTTGGCTCGATACAGGATCGAATAAAATAATACTTCTCCCCGGACCTCCCCATGAACTCAAACCAATGTTCGATGAGTCAGCATGTCCGCATCTTCAAGAATTCAAGACAGATTACACGGCTCGCAAGGTCTTAAAAATCACAGGATTGACTGAATCCAAGATAGAAACCCTCATCCTGGATCTCTATCCTGATGACCCTTATCTAAGACTGACTATTCTCTCCTATCCAGGCCAGATTGAAATCCATCTTAGCAGTCATTCTAGAAAAAGTCAGGAACAGGCAGACCAGAGAGTACAAAAATTGGAAATAAATATACTGGAAAGGCTCCAAGAGAATGTCTTCTCGGCTTCCGGTGAAGAACTCGAGGAAGTTGTTGGAAATCTTTTGCGACTCAATAAAAGAACTCTGGCTGTGGCCGAATCCTGTACCGGAGGCCTTCTTGGTCATCGTTTAACAAATGTCCCCGGAAGTTCGGATTATTTTTTACAAGGAGTAGTGGCCTACAGCAATGAAGCAAAAATAAACGCCTTAGGTGTTTCCCCCGCTTTGATAGAAAAATACGGAGCAGTCAGCTCTCAAGTTGCTGAAGCTATGGCCCAGGGAATAAGGGAAAAAGCACGGTCAAATCTCGGCCTTGCTGTAACCGGAATAGCAGGCCCCACGGGCGGAACTCCTGAGAAACCAGTAGGCCTTGTCTATATCGCCCTGGCCTGGGATAAAGGATCAGAACTGAAAAAGAATCTCTTTATGGGAAATCGGGATAAAATAAAATATCAGTCCAGTCAAAAAGCTCTGGACATGGTGCGAAGGCATCTTGCTAAAAACAAAAAAAAGAAAAGAGCCCTGAAATGAGAACTTTCATCGCCATTAACCTTGATCCAAAGATCAAAAAAGCTCTCTCCCTTCTCATTGAAGAGCTGGATAAAGGACATAAAAATATCAAGTGGGTCACGCATAAAGGAATGCATCTCACTTTTAAGTTCTTAGGTGAGATCGGCAGAGAGAAAGTTCTAGAGATTGAAAATGTCTTGAAGATGATTTCAAAAAAAAATGATTCTTTTTCCATGAAATTTAAAGGGACAGGCTCTTTCCCCTCAGGGATGAAGAATCCAAGGGTGCTCTGGGTCGGAATCGAAGAAGAAGAAACTCTTACTGCTATTCAAGCTCAATTGGAAGGAGAGCTTGAAAAATTGGGTTTTCCGAGAGAACGGCGAAAATTTCACGCTCACCTGACGCTCGGAAGAGTCAAAAGTTTATTTAACATAAAAGAGACCCTCTCGCTCCTTGAAAAATACAGGGATAGAAATTTTGGAGAAATGAAAGTAGAAAAAATCAGCTTTATCCAGAGTACTCTCAAGCCTACGGGAGCCGAGTACTCTATTCTTTCTGAATTCGAACTTAAATGAAAATAATTTTTGTCATTCTCTCTTATCTTCTCGGATCAATCCCGATGGGGTATATTTTCTTTTACATCAGTGAAAAAAAAGATATCCGTAACTTTGGAAGTCATAGCACGGGTGCCACAAATTTACTTCGCCTTAAAGGATGGAAGTTTGCTCTTCCGGTCTTGGTGATAGATTTTCTCAAAGGATTTCTCCCTGTTTTTTTTGCGTTAAAAATTTTTCAGGATAAACAATTTGCCCTGATTTGCGGGTTTTTAGCGGTTTTAGGCCACTGTTTCCCTGTGTACATAAAGTTCAAAGGCGGAAAAGGAATAGCAACCACGTTTGGTGCCTATTCTATTTTGGCTTTCAAGCCTTTTCTACTCTGTCTGGCTGTATTTTTAATCGTTAGCAAAACGAGCCGGTATGTTTCCTTGGGCTCTCTTCTTGCTACTCTGAGTTATCCCATCTTTATATTTCTTTTCAACGTAGAAGCTGAAATTGCCTACTTGAGTTTTGCGCTTTTCTTTTTAATCATGTTGATGCACAGGGATAACATTGAAAGACTCGTTCAAGGGAATGAAAGGAAATTAGGAGAGAAAATAAAATGAAAGCAAGTGTTATTGGCGGCGGCAGCTGGGGAAGTGCTCTTTCCTTTCATCTTGGCCACTTGAACATCAAAACCAAGCTCTGGATAAGAGAGAAAGATGTTTATGAAGAAGCGCTGCGGTATAAACGAAACCGAACTTTTTTGCCCGGATTTGTCTTTCCTCCTTCAGTTTCCTTTTTCAATGACATGAAAGAAGCTGTGACATCTTCAGACATTGTTTTCATCGCCGTCCCATCCAAATTCTGCCGGGGGGTTTATGAGGAGCTCGCTTCGCATCTCTCTTCCAATCATATGATTATCAGCCTTACAAAAGGGATAGAAGAGAAATCGCTAAAAAGGATGAGCGAAGTGATGGAGGAAGTATTTTCTCCTTTCTTTGTTCCCAGAATTGCTGTCCTTTCCGGTCCTAGTTTCGCCAAGGAAGTTGCCGAACATCATCCCACCGCAGTAGTCTTAGCTTCAAAAGATCAGGAAATGGCTAAAAAACTCCAGCATCTTATCTCATCCCACACTTTCCGTACCTATACGTCTGACGATATAATAGGAGTGGAACTTGCCGGAGCCATTAAGAACGTTATTGCCATAGCAGCTGGAATCTCAGATGCCCTTCAGTTCGGCAGTAATTCAATAGCAGCTTTAATAACAAGAGGGATAGCGGAAGTGACAAGATTAGGTGTAAGAATAGGAGCTAGGATGGAGACTTTCGCAGGATTAGCTGGCATCGGGGATCTCGTCCTCACCTGTACAGGAAAATTGAGCCGGAACCGGTATACAGGCTATGAATTGGGGAAGGGAAAATCTCTCCCAGAGATAGTCTCCACCATGAAAATGGTGGCTGAAGGAATCAGCACAACCCTTTGTGTTCACCAACTGGCGAAAAGGGGAAAAGTGGAAATGCCTATCTGTGAGCAGGTTTATCAAGTACTATACAAGAAAAAAGATCCCAGAGCTGCTCTTCAGGACCTGATGATGAGAAAACTGAAAAGTGAATACAAGATTTAGAAAGGAGTAAGAAAATGAGATACAAATCAATATTTATCATTTTTATCTGTCTGAATTTTATTCTTTGTGCTTCGACCCAGAAAAAAATTGAAGATGCAAGAAATAATGATATTCAATACCAGTATAATATGGGCCTCTTCTACCTGAACCAGGGTATTGTTGATGAAGCTATTAAATATCTTAACAGGACCATCGAGCTCAATCCCCGCTATGATCTCGCCTTATATTCTCTCGGATTAGCACACTCAATGAACGGAAACTTCGAGGAATCTGTAAAACATCTCCAAAATTGTCTTAAGATTAATCCCACCTTAACCGATGCCCGCAACGCCCTCGGAGCGATTTACCAGGAGATGGGCCTCCTCGATCAAGCTGAAAAGGAGTTCAGGATTGCTATATCAGATGAAAACTATAAATCCAAGGATAACTCCTATTATAACCTGGCAAGAATATACATGGCGAAGGGCAAGCTTAAAGAGGCCTTGAATTATGTTGAATGGGCTCTTGGAATAAACAGGCGTATGGTCATGGCTCACAACCTTAAGGGTATTATATATGAAGGCTTAAACGATTTTGCCAAGGCGATTGATAGCTACAGGATAGCCCTGGATACACTTAGTGAGGACGCAACAGAAAAGGATGT
>SOIV01000327.1 GCA_004377005.1 Candidatus Aminicenantota bacterium
AAATTTTTATTGGAATATTCATGCCTGCTTCTATGATCTCCAAAGTGCTCATTATCTCTGGCAGCATCTGCTTCTATCAACTGCTCAACAACCTTTGTCCCCAAATCTCCTACAACAGTCATTTGTTTGTTATAATAAGCGCTAATTGTTGCATCTAGCTTCTCTTTTGCAAGTTTCAAATGCTTTTGAAAATCACCCATTCTTGATTTCGTTATTGTAACGAATTTTAGCTATTTTGTAAAGTTTTTCGTTATTGTAACGAATCCGCATTATATTCCTCTTAAAATTTCAAGACAAAGATCGTGTTGCTTTTCCATTTAACGCCATTTCGGGTACAGTTATTTCATATTGACCGCTTAGCTCCGAACAAAAGCTATGATCCGGCTGCTAGTTTTTTAAACATCAGATCCACCACCCGGCCGGTATTGACCAGGAAACCGGAAATCCGGCCCTGTTCATTTCGCTGGAAATTCAAACGGATATAACCTTCCGAAAGACTGAAGACATCCCGGATTAAGGGATTAAAGGGATCTTTGGGGAAGTTTCTGAACCTTATGTATAATTTCCCGTCACGAACCATGAATCTGTACTTCACATCCAGTTCTTCGGAATAATAGGTGCCTGCGTATTCCTTCAGGTCCGCTTCAGTGGGCTCAAAAGGTTCGATGCGTTTTCCAGGTATCGGGTCTTCACCAGGGATGAGGACTGTGACTCTGGCGTACTTTCCGTTTTCTTGCTGGGAGAAACGTACAATCACTTCTTGAGGTATACCCAGCATGATGAATTCGGTTACAGAAATTGGGGCCAGTTCTGTCCGGTTGGTTTTGGAACGGACATAGTAGAGCTTTTTCTTTTCCAGAACAATCCGGCGCAACAGTTTTGATGTTTCCAACCAGTAAGTGCCTTCGCAGGCAAGCAGCTGCTTCTCTTTTAATTTCATCTTTTTTGAAGCTGGCTTTTTCTCTTCTTTTTTGGGTTCTTTCAATTTTTTCGCCAGATAGATGTCTGTGACCTGCTGGCATAGTCGCGTGGGTTGGGAGGAAGCCAGGTTAGAGAGTACCACCACACCGAATTTTTCCTCCGGGAAGTAAAGCATGTGGCTGCGGAATCCCGCATCCCCTCCCCCATGACCGATGGTTTTCAGACCTTTATATGTTCCAATGGCCACACCCCGGGCGTAGGAGATCTTTTTACCATTATTCAGCACCCCCTGGGTCAGCATCCGGTCAATGACCTCCTTGCCACCGATGCGTTTCTCATCAAAATTGCGCATCCAGTTGGCCATGTCTTCCACAGTGGTAAACAGGCTGGTGGCTCCCACATTGGCATAGTTCAGCACACTCTTTTTTAATCCCTTTTCTTTATCCTTCGCATAAGAATAGGCACGGTTTTTGACAATCTGCTCATGGTCGATGTGAAAGTGGGTAGAACTCATTCCCAAGGGATCAAAGATATTTTCCTTCACCCATTCCACAAAGGGCTTACCACTAATTTTGGAAACGATTTCGGCCATCAAGCTGTAGCCCGTATTGCAGTACATGTAACGGTCACCAGGCGTAAAGTTCAATTCTTTCTGGCGTTTAACCACGTCCAGGATGTGATCCTGGGTGATTACATCATCCATGCGCCAGCCAGACATGATCAGCAGTTCCCATTGATCTCTCAGACCCGAAACATGATGCAATAAATGACGAATGGTTATTTTTTTTCCAAAATCAGGAATGTCGGGCAGATATTTGTGGATGTCATCGTCCACCGATAGTTTGCCCTGGGCCTCCAGCAGAGTAATGGCCATGGCAGTAAACTGCTTGGAAACGGAAGCCACATGGAAAATGGTGGAAGGAGTAATGGGAATCTTATACTCCAACTGGGCACTCCCGTACCCTTTGCGAAACACCACCATCCCTTCTTTTAATACGGCAATGGCTGCACCGGGCGATTCCGGCTTGTCAAAATCGGCAAATACCTTGTCGATTTTCGCCTCTATAGTAGAACGAGGTTTCTCTTCCTTTTTCTCTTTAACTAATGCCGTTGACGTAACCAAAACCAAAAAAAACAGTGCAAAAAGAAGAACACATCCCTTCATAAAATATTTCATTTGATCCTCCTTTGATATCAAGGTTAAATAAACCTATTTCTTAGGCGAAAATGGGACAAAATTCACAATCAACCAAAACCTAATCGCCTTATTATACACAACTTACACCGGTTTACATAATCTATATCATGAGACACAGACTTCCCTGAGTAATTTCTTATATAAGTTATATATATTTATGGTATAATCTTGAGAGGCCTAGAGATAGATGAATTTGAGAATTGATGCGGAAAAATTGAAAAAGCTGTGCCAAAAGAATGGCATTCTGTTAATTATCTTACACGGTTCTTATGCTAAAGGGAATGTAACTGGAAAAAGTGACATCGATATTGGCATTCTGAGCCGAAAGAAGTTTGATTCAAGTAAACAACTCAACATCTTGAATGAACTCGGCGAAGTCTTTGGCGACAGATTTGATCCGGTCTTTCTGAATGGCGCGGAGCCCCTTATTAGTTACCGAGTCGCAATCCATGGGAAACCCCTATTCGAAGATGAAGAAGGAATCTTTCAGCGATTCAGAATCCAAACGATCGCCCGATACATGGATTCAAAAAAGTTTCGAATCCTGGAAAAATCATATTTGAAGCGAGCGGTAGGAAAGGCATAGAGCATGATTGATTCAGATTTAGTACGCAGAAAGCTATCCCGGTTAAATATGTATCTTGATAAGCTCAAGCCCATTGCTAGCCATACATTTAACGAATATTTATCTGATTTTTATATGAAAACCTCTGCAGAAAGGCTGATTCAATTAATCGTAGAGTGCGCTTCCAACATCAACAGCCATGTGGTTATCGAGTCAGAACAGCGGCCTCCGGAAGATTACACGTCATCCTTCATTAAAGCAGCAGATGCAGGGCTTATTACTCATGAGCTGGCCAATAAACTAAAAGGTTCTGGAGGGATGCGAAATATCATCGTCCATGAATACATGGATATCGATGATAAAAAAATTTATGAGATTCTGCCCATAGCCATTTCCGACTATAAGGAATATATCCGCCAGGTGGATGACTTCTTGGACAGGATGGAAAAAGAATCCTGAAACGATCAATACCATACTTTTATATTTCAAGTTCAGGCTAAAACTTGAAATAAATCAATTATTCATTTCAAATTTGTAAAACTATTTTATTTAAGCTATTAAAGAAAAAAATTGAATAAAGAGGTACTATCCCTCCTTTTTAGTCCAAAACAGGACAAAATTTCCAACATAAATTATAGCAATCTATTGATTTCAAATAAGTTCAATAGTTTGCATAATGCATATTATCACAAACAGCATAATTTGAGAAAAATAAATAATATTTTTCGTTTATTTAGAATAATCACATTTTAAAAAGCAGAGGCTATTAAACGTCTTTTTTATTTTAAGTAAATCTAAATTGATTTAGGAGCCTGAATGAATTTTAATTCAAGAAGTATAGACTTATTTTCAAGAATATATTTGACACTGTACTCCAATTTGAGTACAGTTGTACTCAAAAAGGAGTTCATTATGCTAGAGGCCCTATATATTACAAAATCAAAAATACGACAGGCTTTACTCGCTCTTTTCTTTACCAATCCATCCCAAAAATACTACCTCAGAGAACTGCAACGAATGCTAGGCTATTCTGCCGGTAGCATCCGTCGAGAACTCTTAAAATTTCAAAAAGATGATTTATTTAATACCCAAAAGACTGCCAATCTTCTCTATTATTCCTTAAATACAAATCATCCCCTTTTTGAAGAACTAAAAAGTATAGTTTCTAAAACAGTGGGAGTAGAGGGAAGCCTGAGGAAAGAGCTATTAGCCATAAAACAAATAAAATTATCTTTTATTTATGGCTCCTATGCTTCAAAACGCCATAAAGCTGCAAGCGATATAGACCTTATGATCATAGGTAATCCTGATACAACTGAGCTAAATGAAAAAATTGGGAGATTAGAGAAAAAGTTAAAAAGAGAAATTAACACAACTCTTTATGCCTGGGAGGAATATCATGCAAAGAAAATAGCTAAGAGTGGCTTCATTCTGGATTTACTAAAAAATCCGAAAATCATGATAATCGGTAATGAAGATGAGCTATAAAGAATCTAAAGAAAACCTTTTAAAAGAGGGAATAATAAAAGAAGGCCCACAGGATTATAAGGCTATTATGAACTTGATAAAGCGAGCTTTCACTGATATAGAAACAGCCAAAAGAAATTTAACAACCGATGAGGAATGTTCCTACAATTATGCCTATAATGCCATGTTACGCTCTGGACTGGCATTAATGTTCAATGAGGGTTTCAGGCCAGAGATCAAGGATAAACATTTAACTGTGGTCAGATTTGTAACTTTAATTTTGGGCGATGAATACAAGGCTTTAATCAACGATTACGACTTTATGAGAAGAAAAAGGCATCGCTTTATTTATGAGCCTGATATCCCCTGTTCAAAAAAGGAAGCTCAAGATGCCTTAAAAACCGCTGAAAAAGTAGTGGATGTCATTTATAAATTGATAAAGGAAAAAAATCCTCAGTTAGAACTTGAATTTCAATGAAATACAAGCAGGGCTAACCCGAATTCATAATTTTCATTTTTTGGCTTATCTTTAGTCTAGCTTAGGGACTCACCACTCCATTTATCTCTCTAAGACCAAAATGGACATTTAGGGCACCTCTGGCTATTTTACATTCTTATCATACAATATTAGTAAAAATTGTATAACAGAGACGAAAAATGAGCTTAAGAGGAGTTAATATAATTTTCTTTGTATTACATATTATATTGTGATTTTGCCTCAGTAGATGTCACAGCAGATGTCACAGTAAAAAGACTGTAATTCTTCTATATCTAATGTCTTTATATGGGAGGAAGAGTTATTTTCTCTGGTTCGAAAATAACACAGCGGTCCTCTTTTTCGACCTGATCCAAGTCTATGAGCTCATATCCTGCATTCCTGCCCTGACCATTGCCTGCTTAAAGGGTTCGATTTTCTCATAATCAACCCCAGATTGTGCGTATTCTTTTGCCATGGCTAGTTCTCCTTTACCAGCTCTTCTAAAACATCTTTTGAAGGTGTATTCGGAATAACTGCCACTGTCTTGCCATTGTATTCGAATATTTCTTTGTCATCATCAGTAATCTCTCCGATAATAGCTGCTTTTTTTCCATTTGACTGAATAGCAGCCAACACATGTTCAGCATGTTCAGGTGCAACCTGTACTGCAAATCTGCCCTGGGTTTCGCAAATCAAGACTTCTTCTGGAGTTAATTTATCAACGTTTACAGGCGCCTGAGTCAAGTCCACTCTCGCTCCAAATCCACCGTAACGGGCTGATTCGCATACTGCTGCTCCAATGCCAGCTGCCCCTAAGTCAGAACACGCTTTAACTTTTCCGGTCTGAAAAGCAGCCAGAGTTGCTTCCATGGTTTTTTTCTCTTCTTCAAACAAAGCTATTGCTGGCTTCATTTCTTTGACCAAACCTGCCCTGTATAGAGTGTCGTTCCCATCGTTGCTAGTATCTCCAATCAGGATAATTTTGTCTCCAGCTGACTTGGCTGGCTTAGTCAAAGGTTCTGGGGTTACCAGCTCTCCTATTACTGACACGACTACCGCCGGAACAATATCTGAGAAGGATGTGGAAAGGCCTCCCCCAACAATGAAAACATCCATGGCTTTGCACATATCCCTTACTCCCTTCATTATCACATTAAGTCTCTCTCCGCTGGTCATCTCAGTACATTTTCCGCAGGTGCATTTTCCTTCAAAGCCGCACGGCCCGACTATTACTTTTTCTTCAATTGGCCGGGTTCCAACAAAATTTAAGAGAAAAATTGGTCTTGCACCCATGGCAAGAACATCACGCATTGCTCCTCCAGCTCCGGTTGCAGCAGCATCATAAGGTCTTGGCACACAAGGAGAACAATGGCTTTCCATTTTACCGACGATTAACCTTTCGATGTTAGGCAATTTGAAAACAGCTGCATCATCCCCTGGCCCTATTATTAATGCACCTGGCCAAATTCTGCCGACTTCATGATTTAATGCCTCGATTGCCTTAAAGTCAATTGCCTTGTCGATGTTATGATGCAAATGCAAAAATAATGCATCCATCAACGCCCTTTCAACCGTATTCATGTTTCCTCCTTCAAAGGATTAAATTTTTTATTCTATACAAGCTTTCGCTTCTGTGCGAAAGATAATCATAAAGATAGCAAAACCGACGACATTTGATAAATTTCACATCTCGTTCGTACTGAAATCTATTTTATTCAGAATACCACAATCTTCAACAATTATATTTAACTTGATGTTTTTTCAGAAGCAAAGAATTTATAAAGAGGTTGAAAAATCTTTATGGCGTGATCTTGACCATGACAACGCCATGGGACGGAACTACTGCAGAGAAACTGCTCTGGAATTGCCCCAGATCCTCTTTCTTCCACAGATCACGAACAACCGCTTCCTGGACTGATAATTCTATCTCCTGCCAGGTAACTGAGATCTTCGTATCACCGCTGCTTCGGTTGAAAAGGACCACAACCCTGCTTCCGTCCGCTAGTGGCTTGGACCAGACTTCAAAGTCACCATCATCCCGGACTTTACGCCCCTGAATTCCTAAAGGGTCCTGGTCTACAGCTATCACTTCGGCGTTAGTAAGAATTTCCCGGATTTCATCTGACATGTTCCGCAGGTCGTTTCCTGCCATGAGAGGCGCTGCCAGAATACACCACAGACTGAAATGTGCCGTGTATTCTGTGGTACTCATCCCTTGGTTTCCTACTTCAAGCATATCTGGGTCGTTCCAGTGCCCGGGACCGGCATACTCTTCCAGGCCAACCTGAAGGTCCAATATTTTTATAAAGCCCATTCCACCCCAGTCTCTGGTACAATCCCAGCAGTCCTGAATATCGGCTGTGGTGCGCCATAAATGCCCGATACCTTCAGCCCAGAGCCAGGGCTTGTTTCTACCCCATTCGCACATACTGAAGACAATCGGACGGCCTGCTGCTTCAAGCGCCTTCCTCATCTTCGTATAAGCTTGAGTTGCATCCACTCCCTTTGTATTGCACCAATCGTACTTTAAATAATCAACTTCCCATGCAGCATACTGTGTTGCATCTTTTTCTTCATATCCTTTGCTTCCCGGTCGGCCTTGGCATGTTTTTGTTCCCGCGCAGGAATAGAGACCAAACTTCAGGCCCTTGGAGTGGACGTAATCAGCCAGTGCTTTGATTCCTGACGGAAAGTGTTCCGAGTCTTCTACAATATTGCCCTCACTGTCCCGGCTGAGCTGCCAGCAATCATCAATCACGATGAATTCATACCCCACATCTCTCATTCCTGAACTCACCATTGCATCTGCCATTTCTTTGATCATGTTTTCATCAACATCGCATCCGAACTTATTCCAGCTATTCCAGCCCATTGGAGGCGTCTGGGCTAAATCAGCAAGCGGGGCTTTTTGTTCGGGGGCTTTGCAGGAAATCATGAAAATAACAAAGCAAAATAAACCTAAAAATAAACTAAGTTTTGTTGTGGTTTTTAACCGTATTTTCAATTCCCTTCTCCTTTTTTTTTCAACATTATGTTCTTTTTATTTATTAAGCCCATTATAAGATGATTAATAACAAAGAGATCGGTTTTTATTTTATTTTTTTAGCTGGAATATCTCTTCCCCTCATGTGGACAATCAATTTTGTTACTTTGCCTTCTTCACCTCTTACAAAAGTTATTTGGGCATCAACTTTTTTAAAGAAAAATTCATTTTCAGATTCAGGAAAAATTTCAAGCTGGGGCCCATCTTCTGTCGAACAGAACAGGCGGTCATTTTTCTTTATGATTTTTAGACGGAGATCAGGAGAACCGTCATACTCTCCAACATACGCATCATAGATTTTGGGATCAACTTTTATGGCTATTCGAATCTTATTCTGCCCACCTGCACCCCATAAGTGCCATTTTATTTTATAAATCATTTTATTTGCAACTTCCAGGGATTTTAGTGCCTGAGATTCAGTGTAATTGTTAAGGAATTCCTTAGCTATCGCTTTATCCTGCCTATATAGATCAAGAGCACTTTTTTCAACCGTTGGTTGAAGGGCAAACTGCTCATCCTCAAAATCACTCCAGATCTTTTGAACAAACTCTATTGTTCTGCCATAAGTAGTATCCACCAGCCCCCCCAGGCAAGCAAAGATACCAGAAGCTGATTCCATATCCAAATCCCAGGTCTCCACGGGTGGTTTGAAATGATAGTCAAGCAGGTCTTTTTGAGTGGCATGAAAACTTTCAGGGGCTTTTTGAAACGGTTCAGGGATTTTTGTTGCTCCCAGATACCAGGGCACAAATACACTTGCACAGGGCTGATCAATCGCCCTCCATGTAACCGTTCCAATTTCAACCGGAAGCCAGTTTCTCTGCTGTACTACGGTCGTCCTGTGGGTCCCGTAATTACAGATATTATGAGGAGTTTTATGCGGGCTTGTTTTGTATTCTCCTGATTTTCCAAAGCCTGATTTATCAAGTGGAGTTCCTTCATAATGGTTTCTGAAAATTGCCATTACATCCTTAAGCGTGAGCTTCCGGTCAGGCTTGACAGAGACTGGCATTAACCCTTCTTCAGCTTGCTTCAGGGTTAGGGGAAAATTTTTGTTCAGCAGCCTTGCCATGTTCCAGGCACGATGAGTGTTGCTGGGAGATTCATGTATTCTTTCAGGGGAATAAGCCCTGGCAAAATCAAAGTTTTCGCCACTTTTCGGGTCATACCAGCCCCTCTTTATCGCATATTCAATCAAATCAGGTGAGCAAATGAAATTATCTTTATCATCCACATCAACTTCGCGGATGCTGAAGGTATTGGCTATTATAGCCACTTCATCATTTTGAACTCTCCGGGCTACGTAGTTTTTTCCTCGAACCATTTGAAGCTGCCACGCTTCATTCGGGCCAACAATACTCAGATTTCTTCCTGAGGCCCTGTAGCCATATTTGTCAAGCAGACGGGCAGCGACCATCACTGCTTCCCTAGCTGTCTTTGCCCTTTCGGCAAGTATCATTCTAAGCCTGAAGCCGATGCCGCCCTTTACTAAATCCCCACGAGCCTCCACCTCTTTTACAGAATCTTCTTTTGAAGCGCAAGCGTTGCTCCCAAAGGCTACTCCCCATTCATTAATAAATTGATTAGAGTATGCTGTTCTAGGGCATTGGTCCCAGAAATAAGCATAGGTTTCTTTCACTTGAGGTATCGTACCTCCTGCACGAAGTTTGATTACTGCACCCGGCTCATATGTATTTCTCGGGACGTACCATAAATAATCGACTTCCCTGGGGCTATCATCTTCACTCTTTATAAATAATATTGAGCCGTCAAACGTTGTATTTCTCCCCGCAATCATAGCCGTACATTCTTCTGGAAGGCCTCGAGCAGCAAACAAAAATATGCTTGCCAATATAAAAAGTGCTGATAAGACAGTTTTAATCAAAGATGGCTTTTTCATTTCTTGTTAACCTCCTAAAGCAATTCGTTTTATCAAACATTTCCTTCCCAGCTTCAATCCTTAATCTTCCGACTTTTATGAAGCCCTGATAATCATTAATAATGACCTGCCATAGTTTTTATAAATAAACTTCTTGTCTGTGCGTTTCTGGGTTATACCTTAAATTTTCCCTTTACCTGTCTTAACACTTCCTTGTGAACATATATTTCACTTAAGCTGAACTCCAACATCGTTTAAAGGAATTGTTAATAAATATATCAAAAAATATTAAAGAAGAAAACTAAAGACGCTCTGAAAACTGTTAAACAAGAGGTGTTCCTTAGAAAAGAAATCGTTGAAAGGAATTAGCGAACGCTTAGAGAAGACTTACTTGATATGTCGATATTATTTAATGCGGCGAAAGAGCACACAGCTAGCTCGGACTAGACCTGCTCCCTGCTGGTGATAATGCAACCCAAGGTTTTCTGCGGTATCCATTAACCTTTCTCTAATTTCATCTGGATCCCATATCCTGTCTCCATCCAGATCATAGCCCCACTTAGGAGAAGTTGTTAAAATTAAAGCAACAGTTCCTGTCACGTGAGCGACGGACATACTTGTTCCATACATAGTTGCATAAAAACCTTTTTTATAAGTGGATATAATATTAACTCCTGGTGCTGTCAGGTCAATCTGAGGCCCATAACTTGAAAAAGAAGCAAAATCATCAAACTCGTCAACGGCTGAAACTGCGATCGTCTCTGGATAGAATGCAGGGTATTCTATTAATCCACTATCTTCCCCGTTGTTGCCGGCAGAGGCAACCATGGTTATTCCAGCTTGATGAACTCTAATAATTGCATCATGGAATGATCGATTTCCTTCAAGTGAGCCAAAACTCATGTTGATTACCTGAATCTTATTATCTATACACCAGTCCAGGGCATCGATAAGATCAGATAGCCACCCTTCCCCTTTCTTGTCTAAAACCTTAACAGCATACAAATAAATCTCAGGACCGACTCCAATAACTCCAAAGTCATTATCTATCGCAGCAACAGTACCTGCTAAATGTGTGCCATGACCGTTGTCATCATCAGCGCTCTTACGCGGCCTTAGGGTGTTAATCCCTCCTTTTATGTTCCTCCAGAGGTCGGGATGATCAAGATCGATCCCTGTATCTAGAATAGCTACTTTTATCATAGAGCCTGTTGTCACTTCCCAAACCAGATCAGCATAAATCCGTTGAATGCCCCAGGGGAGCTTTTCTGGCAGCTTGGAAGGAGGATGAGGGGGTTTTGGCGTAGGTTTTATTTTTTTTGCAACTGCGGTTATAACTAAATCTTCATCTATCCTCAAAATCTCGCTTTTGCTTTTTAGATGCTTTTCCGCTCCCGGAGGCAGATGAACAGCCTGGCTATTAATCAAGTTTAAACTTTTAATCTTCACCGCCCCGAAATTCCTAAGCAAAGCGTCCTGGTCAGCTTCCTGGCCGTACCACTTTTTAAACACTATAATTTTCCGTGGGTGCTCTGAGGGGACTGCGTTACTCAATTGAGCAGAGAAATTCAGAAATGCAAGGAAGGCGAATATCTTGATTACCAAGAGTGATTCTCTTTTCACAATCCCCTCATTCGATGTCTTTCGTCACATCTTGCGATGTGAATATTTGTAGTATGATATGTAGTATCCGCAATAGATTTCTATTCTCCTTATGATCTTTCAATCTGCTCGAATGACTGTTTTGGCCTGTAGCTCTATTTTTTCAAGCCCCGAACGAGTTACTTATCATCTTTGCCTTCAGGTGGTTTTTTGGATGTTGAGTTTCCGTGGTCATTTAAAGAGCTATTCTGCTTTTGATCGTTTTTTTCACCATTACCGTTTTTGGCTTCGTGTATAAGTTTAGGCTTATTGCTTGACAGGCTGTAAAAAAAAGCGAGGTCATACCCAAGGGGATATAAATTTAGACTGGCAAAAGAAAAAACAGCAGAAATCAGGAAAGTAGATTCTTTAGGAAAGGGAAATCTTTCGGAAGAGGACCTGGTTGCTGCATGAGTAGCTTCCGGGAAAATCACTAAAATAAAAGCTACACAGACCAAAAAAACCATGCTTTTTCTTAAGGAGCTTTTCCTTTCTTTAAACATAGCTTCCTCCTCATTTTTTGTTCCTCCTTTTCCTTATATCATAGAAAGTTATCCTTCCTATAATTTAGTCGCATTCTTGCCCAAAAATTGGACAAAAATACACTTTTAAAAAAAACACTTATTTCCGCACTTCCTTTAATCTAATATAAATATGAGAAAATAATACAAATATGTCAAGTCATGTTCCGCCAATACATATGTTACGTCCAAAATAAAATTACGTATTTTACTGAAATTAAATAAATTAGAAGAACGCTAAATTCAAACTCCCCAGGGAATCGCACCTCTAAATAAAATAAACTCTTGTACTTTATGAATAAATTATTGAAAATAAAGAAATTAAATGGTGTTATTATTAGAATCCATAAAATAAATAAAATCCAAATAAATATTGATCAAAAGCTGTTTTTACGCTGCTTTTGAATAAAATATCTTAAAGTTGAATCTAGGTTAGATTTACAAAACCTATTATTTTAGCTATTATATACACCACGTGGCTAAGGAGTATGATGAAAATCATCCCTACTTAACTTAATATTCCATCGGAAAAAGATAAATGAAAGATCTCATCAGACTATTTATTGTTGCCCTGATTCTTCTTTTTTCCCTTTGCCAATTCATATATCCCTTTCAAAACGATTCTTCTGCCAGCCAGGCATTTGAATCAGAGGAAAAATATTCAGAGCATTTCAGTCTAGGAGAAAACTCAAAACTTCAAGGTGATTATGAAGAATCTATCAAGTATTTCGATAAGGCACTATCTCTGGCCCAAAAAAATAATTATAAAAAAGGTGAAATTGAGTCACTCATCAAGCTTGGCCTCCTTAATTGGAATATTGGAGAGATGAAAAAATCCATTAGTATCCTTAAAAAAGCTCTTTCTATTATCAAGAAAGCACAAATGAATGAAAAAAAAGACGAAGTTTCTGAATATATTCAAATCTTTGAATTCTATCAAGACGGCAAGGATTATCGCAGCGAAGAAGATTATCAAAAATCTGTAGAGAATTTCGAAAAAGCCATAGAACTGGCAAGAAAAATAGAAAGCCAAGAGCATGAATTGAAATGTCTTCGTGAGTTGAGTATTACTCTTTATTTTCTAAATGACTTCGATAACTTTTTATCCTTAAACGAAGGAGCTTTGGAAATTGCCCAGAGAATCAAACACAAGAAAGAACAAGGAAGGTGCCTGTTTAACATCGGCTTTTACTATGACATAAAAGAAAGCTATTCTCAGGCATTAAAACATTATGAGGAAGCCTTGAATATCGCCAGAATTGTACAAGATTATAGTGATGAATCACAATGTTTAACGAACATCGGAGAAATTTACATTCAAGTGGGAAATTATGAAAAAGCCCTGGAATACCAGAAGAATGTCTTAAAAATCGATCAGGAAAAATTAAAAAAAGATGCTTTTGTTGCTAAGGACCTAAATAATATTGGGGTCACATATCAAAAAAGATACGCATTCCAATCACACGATAAAGATGATCTGCATAATGCTCTTGCTAATTATGAAGAAAGCCTCAAGATTGCAAAAAATATTGTGGATGTAAAAACAGAAATTGAGGCCTTAACCAATATGGGTATGGCCTATATAGATTTAGAAAACTATCCTGAAGCATTAAAATATTTTAAACTCGCCCTTGAAAAAGCAGAATTGGCTAAGGATCTCGAAGAAAAAGCTAATCTCTACATCAACATCGGCATTGTCAACGCTCTGCAGGAAAATTACGATTTATCCTTAAAATACTGCCAGAAAGCCATAGATACTGCTTCTCTTACAGGAAAAGAGAATATTCTCTGGGAAGCACACTTTGAGATAGCAAATGCTTACATGCGACAGGGTAATCATGAAAAATCCCTGGAAAACTATAAAAAATCCATCTCCTTTATAGAAAAAATCCGCTCCCGGATTCAGCTGGAAGAGCTCAAAGCAAGTTACCTGGCTTCTGATAAAAGGATCGAAGCTTACCAAAACTTGGTTAATTTGCTCTGTAAGCTTTCCGATTCGGAGCCTGAAAAGCTTCATAATGTCGAAGCTTTCGACTATTTAGAAAGGGCTAAAGCCCGGGCTTTTCTTGACCGGTTAGAGGTATCCCAGGTGAACGTCTCACAGGAAGTTGACATCGAGCTTCTCAACCAGGAAGAAGATAAGATGAAAGAGATTTCCGGTTTAAATTTAAAACTATTCACCCCTGGCCTCGGCAAGGAACAAGAAAAAAGCATCAAGGAGCAGATAAGAATCCGTGAAGAACAAATAGAAGCCCTGAAGAGAAAAATAAGATTGTCGAGCCTAGCCTATGCAGATCTCAAGTATCCCCAAATTATTACCCTCGAGCAAGCACAAAAACAAATGCTCGACAGCAAGACAGCCTTTTTTGAATACTGCCTCGGCAAAGAAAATTCTTATGCATTTGTAATCACTAAAAGAAAATTTAAGATTTTCCCTCTTCCTTCTACAAAAGAGATCCAGATGCAGGTTGCGGAATATTTAAAAGTTATAACTGATAAAGAAAACCATGATTTCAGGCTCGGCTACGAGCTTTTTACCATGCTGGTTCTTCCGGGTTTGGATGAAAAAATCGAAAAACTGGTTTTCATTCCAGACGACATCCTTCACTATCTCCCCTTTGAAACACTCCTCTCGCAAAAAGATAGAAAAAGATGGCTGATTGAGGATTATAAAATTGCCTATACCCCTTCGATTTCTTCACTACGGGAAATAATCCAGCATGGAAGATTAAGCGAGATAAAACCTAAAAAAGATCTTCTTGCTTTTGGTGATCCCTTTTTTGGTTCTGATGAAGAGGTGGCCAGCGCAAGGGATACTTCAGAAACAAGTCGCCCTGTCGGTGCTTTTAATGTTTCCAGGCTAGAGCATAGCGGCTTGGAAGTTGAAAAAATAGCTTCTCTGTTTAAAAAAACAAAAATAGATACTTTTAAAAGAAAAGAGGCATCAGAGGAGAAACTTAAATATCTTAACCTCGAAGATTATAAAATCCTTCACTTCGCCACCCATTGTCTCATCGACGATAAAAAACCCGACAGATCTTCAATCGTCCTCTCGATAGGAAACGCTTCTTCCGAGGACGAAATTCTTCAAATGAGAGAAGTATTCAATCTAAAACTGAACTCTGATTTGGTTACTCTATCTGCCTGCCAAACAGGTCTTGGACAATTCATTAGAGGAGAGGGAATAGAAGGCTTAAGCAGGGCCTTCTTCTATGCTGGAGCTTCCTCTGTCCTTATCAGTCTATGGGCAGTACATGACCAGGCTACATCTCAGTTTATGGAAAGATACTATTTCCATCTTCGCTCTTCAAACTCAATCATGAACGCTCTGCAAAAAACCAAGCTGGAGATGATAAACTCTGATATAGTTTCTCATCCCTATTACTGGGCTGGGTTCATAATCACAGGAAATTCTGACAAAATTATTTATCCCTCCACCACAAAAAAATTGATTCTCATCTTTTCCCTTTTCTGCCTGGCAGCGGGAATATTCTATCTAGTAATTTTTAAGAAATTTTTTAGACACTTCCCTTCTCTCTAGAGAACGGCTGGATATAATACAAAAAGCTACGCTTTGTTATTCGTTTTTTGTCTTTAATGCAGCCAGTCGCCTCTTGGCATCATCAACTTCGGGAAAACCGGGGTCAGCTTTTTTCCAGAGATCGAGGAATTTCTCGTACTGCTCTAGGGCCTTGCCTTTCCAGCCTTTCTGCTCATATATTTTTCCCAGCTCATAGAAACTCAGAGCATAAACGTCACCAAAATCATGCCGACCTGAACTTGAAGATACGATCCTTTCATACTCTGCCTGGGCCTTATCAATGTTTCCCGAAGCATTATAAGCCATAGCCAAAGATTCAACATACCCTGCGCTCTTATCGCGTGGATCAGAGGTCTGCAGAGATAAGGCTTCCTTAAAGCTTTCGATAGCGCTGGCAAAATTCTTCTGTTTAAGCTCGACCATTCCTACGAGATGGTGGAAGAAATGCATATTTTTTGGATTGTGGGAATCCCGGATCAAAACTCTTAACTCATCTGCTGTTTTCAGGGCTTCATCTGTAGTATTCATCCGGACATAGGTTAAACCCTTGAGGTGTAATGCTTCCCTTTGCAAGCCTGGATCCTCTGCTTTTAAAGCATAGTCTAGGGCGTTATCACAATCTTTCAGAGTTTCTTGAAGATCATCTGTTTTTAGATCAATGTAAGCGAATCTCAGATAAACATCTGAAATAGGCCAATTAATGCCACCCTTCTTACATATATCGATTATTGGCCTGAGTATGTCTTTTGTTCCCTTAAACTTCCCCTGTAAAAGATTGAGGTTTACCATGCCTATCGAACCCAAATAAAGGGCCTGGGGCCCTTTTTGTTTCTGAAGATTAAGGTAATCTTGAGCGGCTTTAACCAGATCATCTGTATAAAAATGAATCGTTGCTCTTCGCGAAAAATTTTGTCTATATGCCGGAGTTTCTATTGCCGGCTCCAGGGCAAAAGCTTTATTGATTTCTGCGAGGGCAAGGTCATATTTCCCTGCCGTTCGATAATGACGCGATAAATTCGCATGAGCGATAGACCTGTCCGGATACATTTGAAGGGCTTCTTCGAGGACTTCTCTAGCTTTGTCATAAGACCCCACCTGTCGATAAACACTGGCCAGGTTCCCATATGCGAGCAAAGACATATTATTGCTTTTCCTGTTTATTTCATAATGATCAATGGCCTTATGTTTTTCTCCTCTGTCCGAATACTTGGTTGCTAAATTGTGATTTCCGCTATGATCATCAGGATACAGCTCCAGTAATTTTTTATAGGCATCGATCGCCTTATCATAGGTTTTCTCAGAAGAACTGTAAAAATCTCCTCCGATCAAGTAACGCTCTCTTTCCGGAAGCCGGTCCGAAAGTTCCAATGCTTTCTGCATGTATTTCTTTCGTTGAGGCCTGAACCCGATATTACCGTAACTCGTGGCCAGGGATCTGTAGGCCATGGCAAAACCGGGATCGATGGCAACCGCCTTTTCCATGAGTTCAATGCTCCGCATATAATCTAATGTTAGGTGATATTTTCTCCCTTCGATGTAGTATTTGAATGCCTCAGGTGAGGAGGTTGTGATTTTCTCGATCTCCTCATCAATATCACCGGCAATTTCTTCTGCAGAAAGCTTGAAGTGTGCTTTAACCTTCTTTGTTAACTCATCCACCATGGAGAGAAAACTCTCTTCGCCTTTTCCCTGTATGCGATCAGAGCCTATGGACTCCATGGTAGCGGCATCCTGAAGGATGGCATCGATCCTGAACTGCTCGCCAGCCTTTGTGAAGCCTCCCCGCAGGATATGAGTGGATCCTCCGCGGGCAGCTACTTCTTTTAAAACACGAGCAGAGAAGCTTTTTGCCTCGATTTGGTTCAGGTCGTTGAGAATATCGATGAGCTTGTCGCTGCTTAAAACGCGGATATATTTTGATTGGGTTAAGTCCGCAATCAGCAGCTCGCAGAGGGCCTTCCGCCAATGATCTAAGCTTTCATCGCCAGTATTGTTTTCAAAGTAAACGATGGCAAGAGAAGGCTTGTCTGATGGGACCGGCATGGCTTGATTTCGGGGAATAAATCTCCAGATGATCAGGCCGATGATTGCCACAGCGATAACTACTATAGCAGGGAGGAAAAGCTTTCTTAGACTGAACTTTACTGTTATTTCCCTTGAGGTTAGTGGTTTTTTTTCGGGAGCAATTCTTTCTGTGGTGGGCATGCCTTTCTCTATATTCAGAAGTTCAGAGTTGACTTCTCCTGCACTCTGAT
>SOIV01000270.1 GCA_004377005.1 Candidatus Aminicenantota bacterium
AATCAGTACAGAGGACTATAAAAAACGAATTCGTATATTAATTATTTGATGCCTGTACCTTTCGTTTGAAAAGGTATATAGGAGAAAAATAAAATGGTTTCATCAAGAATAAAAAATCCGGACCTTGCTGCACAGATTGATGAGGGACAACTTGCATGGCACCGATACGTTACACCCATTACTGAACACTACTGTCGCCAAATCGCTCAACGAGATTATCGAGGCAAAAGATTGGCTTATTGGGGGCATATTACATTTCAAAATACCATTTCGATGATGTTGGTCTTGAAACAGGCAGGAGCTGAGATTGCGGTAGGAGCCTGCAACGTTGACAGCACGAATGATGCTGCAGCCGCCTATGCAGTCTCAAAGGGGATTAGTGTTTACGGGTGGCAAGGGATGAGCCAATTAGAGTATCAGGAGAACTTGGCGCTAGTTCGTAGTTTCCAAGCCGATTATCTTTGCGATATGGGCGGAGAGCTGATCGTGGCGTATCTTGATAAAACTCCTCCAGTTAAGGGCGCTCTTGAAGCAACAACGAGTGGGCTTAATCTCTTGAAAAAACACAGGCTGCCGTTTCCTGTTTTTGACTGGAATAGCATCCCCCTAAAAGACCGACTAGAAAATCGGTTTCATGTTGGGGATGGTGTCTGGCCTGCATTTAGCTATGTAACCGGAATGGGGTTGTTTGGGAGACGCGTACTGGTTATTGGTTATGGGCCTGTCGGAAAAGGAATAGCTGAGCGAGCACGCAATTTGGGAGCAATTGCGCATGTTACTGATTTGAATCCTGTGCGCCTTTTAGAAGCACGTCATCATGGGTGTGAAACGGTTAGCTTAGATGAAGGGCTTGCTCGTTGCCACATCATCGTGACAGCCACAGGGGTTGAAGGGGTATTACGCGAAGAGCATCTTTGCCAAGTAAGGCCTGGAGCCATTTTTTTTAATGCCGGCCACTCAAATCGTGAAATTGACATTGACTGGCTATATCATCAGCCACACCAGCGAATGAAGGCTCATATTGAGCGGTTTGATATTGGAAAAACACACCTATTCTTGTTAGCGAAAGGAAGTTTATTGAATTTAGCTGCTGGAGCAGGCCCACATGGCGTTGACTTATTTGACCATTATACCGCTGTGATGCTTTCGGGAATTGCCTGGATGTTTGATGGCATTCCAGACAATATATTACCGGGGTTACAACCGTATCCAGATCATTTAGAGCGAGAAATTGCCGAGCTATCTATCAAAATTCACAGTAAGAGTTAGAGTTCTTCTTAAAATAAAGTTTATAAAAAAAGTTTTGAAGCTGTTCAATAGGGGGAGTAAAACTTTAACATAGGCAGAACTTCTTTATCAAGTGGTTTTGCCTATGTTATTATTTTTAATTTTTAACAGACATTAATTACTTTTTCTAACTTTTGACACATATTTTCAGTTTCATCACTTATACAAAAGTTGCGAAACTCGTCCTGTCTGGGGAGCCAAGAAAATACTAGCCCTTTAGTTTGAACACTGAAGAGCTTTTTTATTTGAAAAAGAAGGATTTTTAGATATATTGTCGAATAATAAAATATTATAAGAAGAAATGCATCTAAAAAATAATTTTTAGTTGGGATATCAATTTTTCATATAATAAGGTAAAAAATTAGTTTATATAGAGCTGTGGAGGAGAACGATGTACAAAAAAAAGATGCTTCAATTTGGGGCAGGGAATATCGGGAGATCATTTATCGGTCAGTTATTTTCCCGTTCGGGATATGAAGTTGTTTTTG
>SOIV01000275.1 GCA_004377005.1 Candidatus Aminicenantota bacterium
AAAACGGAGGGATAGCGATGGATATAAAAAAACCATTTGTGGTTGGCGCTGGAATCATGGGCGCTGGTGTAGGACAACTCTGTGCGCAGAAGGGTTATGAAGTAACTGTCGTAGATATCTCTGAGGAGATAGTCGAGAAAGCCAAAGGAAAAGTCAGAGCAGGCTTAAGCAGAAGAGTTGAGAAAGGAAAGATTACCCAAGAGGAGATGGAATCGGTTCTGTCTCGAATGAACTGGTCTACAGATTTGGATCTGGCAAAAGAAAGTGATTTCGTCGTAGAGGCCGTCTCTGAGAATCTCGGAGTTAAGAAAGAGATATTCAAGAAACTGGATTCTATCTGCTTGCCTGAAACAATTTTAGCCACAAACACCACAGCCCTTTCAGTGAGTGAAGTTGCTTCAGCCACTTCCCGAGCTGATAAGGTTATTGGCATGCATTTCTTCAACCCGGCTGTTATCATGAAATTGGTTGAAATTATCCGCGGAGAGAAAACATCTGAGGAAACCATAGCCACGGCAAAAAAGTTTGCAGAAAATCTGGGCAAGATTCCGATTACCACTTCTAAGGAAGCTCCGGCCGGCATAGTCAGCCGAGTTCTTGGGGGGCTGTTGAATGAAGCGGCGGTTGTTTATTCCGAGGGCATAGCTTCTCCCGAGGATATTGATGAAGCCATGAAGCTGGGAGCTGGTCTTCCCATGGGTCCTTTAGCCCTAATTGATATGATCGGTCTGGATATCCATCTGGCGAAAATGGAGACGCTGTATGAAAAATTCAAGGATGAGAGATACAAGCCGCCAGAAGTAATCAGGAAGATGGTTGCCGAGGGTAAATTGGGGAAAAAATCAGGGGAAGGATTCTATAAATATTAGGCATTATCCGCATATTGCGGGATTATAGGTCGTTGTGAGCGGAGAGATAGGGCTTTCCCTTTTTCTAGCCAAAGGTGAAATAGGGGCTGCCCCCTTTTTAACCTTTTCTGTACACAATGGCAGATGTAATTAGAAATGTGCTTGATTGCCTCAAGAAAATTATGGTCAATATCAAATTTTAATAATATTAGATAATTTGAAAGGAGCCAGCCATGGACTTTGATTTTAATGAAGAACAAAAAATGATACAGGAGACTATCCACAAATTCGCCAAAGAAGAGATTGCTCCTGTGGCTAGTGAAAACGATAAAAAAGCTCAATTTCCTCTTGATCTTTTTAAAAAATTGGCAGGACTGGGATTTATGGGTACACCCATTCCTGAAGAATACGGTGGGGCAGGATTTGACTATATTAGTCATGCTATAGTGGCAGAGGAGATAGGAAGGGTAGATTCATCTCTTCGAGGGACTTATTCTGTTCAAGTATCCCTTGTTGAGCTCCCCATTCTTAAATTCGGCAATGAAGAGCAAAAGAAAAAATACCTTCCTAAACTGACCAGTGGAGAATGGATTGGCTGTTATGGTCTAACCGAACCGAATTCAGGAAGCGACCCGGCTAGCATGATTTCAACTGCGACGGAAGATGGAGATTATTACGTGCTCAATGGCCAGAAGACATGGATTACAAACGCCGGAATCGCTGATGTTGCCATTGTCTATGCCAAAACAGACAAAGAAGCAGGTGCAAGAGGGATCACAGGCTTTCTGGTGGAAAAAGGAACTGAGGGTTTTTCAACAAAAGATCTCCATGATAAATTGGGTCTTCGCGCCTCTAATACAGGTGAGATCTTCTTGGAGAATTGCCGCGTACCTAAAGAAAACGTCTTAGGTGAAGTCAATAAAGG
>SOIV01000168.1 GCA_004377005.1 Candidatus Aminicenantota bacterium
CAGGCGGTAGTTTTTTATGATGGAGATATAGTAGTTGGTGGTGGAGTGATAGAAAAAAGGATATAAAAATGAAAGAAAAATTTGAACATTTAAAAGAGATTATAAAAGAGAAAGAAAGTTTAATGATTGCATTTTCAGGAGGGATAGATAGTTCTTTGGTTGCAAAGATTGCATATGATGTATTAGACGAAAAGGCATTGGCAGTAACTTTAACCTCGGATACTTTTTCTAAGAGAGAATTGGAAAATGCAAAAAAGATTGCAAAAGAGATTGGCGTGCATCATGTGATTGTAAAATCATCAGAACTTGGCAATGAAGCGTTCGTTAAGAACCCTGAGAATAGATGTTACTATTGCAAGAAAGAGGAAGCTATAGTTTTGAAAAGAATAGCAAATGAAAATAGAATAAAATATATCGCGGATGGCGTTAATCTGTCTGATTTTGATGAGCATAGGCCAGGCATAAAGGCATTGGATGAAGAAGATATCATCCATCCTTTAGTTGAAGCAAGAATTAAAAAGTCAGATATCAAAGCAATGGCAAAGTTTTTAGGATTATCAAACTACAATATGCCTTCCACAACTTGCCTGTCATCAAGAATCCCCTATGGTGAAGAAGTAACTTCAGAAAAATTGAAAAGAATCGAGGAAGCAGAATCATTTATTCTTTCTTCAGGATTAAGGCAGGTAAGGGTAAGGTGTCATAAAGACGTTGCAAGGATAGAAGTAGAGAAAGAGGAAATAGAAAAGGTCATTAATTTTAGAGAAGAAATAGTAAGAAGATTAAAAGAAGGCGGTTTCAAATACATTACATTGGATTTGGAAGGATATAGGTCTGGAAGTATGGATGAGGTATTATGACTAAAGCAATAGGTTTGTTATCCGGTGGTTTAGATAGCACATTAGCAGTGAAGTTAATATTGAATCAAGGTATTGAAGTAACAGCCTTGAATTTTATCACTCCTTTTTGTGTGTGTACCAGAAAGGGTTGTAAGCATGAAGCAAGCAGAATAGCGGAAAAGTTTGATATTCCAATAAAAGTGGTTGCTGCTGGTGGCGAGTATATAAAAAAGGTAAAAAATCCAAAGTATGGATATGGGAAGAATATGAACCCCTGCATAGATTGCAGGATATTCATGTTGAAGAAAGCAAAGGAATATATGGAAGAAATGGGCGCATCTTTTTTATTCACCGGAGAAGTTTTGGGCCAACGCCCTATGTCCCAACGGAGGGAGGCGATGACAATCATAGAGAAAGAAGCTGGTCTGGAAGGTTTAATTTTGAGACCGCTCTCCGCTCAATTCTTTGAGCCAACGATTCCAGAGAAAGAAGGATTAATAGATAGGGAGAAATTGTTTAGAATAAGCGGACGCTGTCGAAAGCCACAGATGGAGTTAGCAGAGGAATTCGGCATAGAGAATTATCTATGTCCGGCTGGTGGTTGTAGATTAACCGATATACAATTTGCGAAGAGAGTGAAAGAAGCATTTGAACACGATGAAGATGGTATCCAAGATATGAATCTTCTAAAATATGGAAGACATTTTAGATTGCCCAGCGGTGTAAAGGTAATAGTTGGTAGAAATGAGGAGGAAAATTCGATAATATCCAGATTTGCTGAAGAAAAAGATTTGTTAATGGAAGTTGTGGGATTTGGAAGCCCGATAACCCTTTTGAAAGGTAGTCGCAATGAAGAAGATGTCAAAATGGCTGCATCGGTTTGCGTTAGATACAGTAATTATAAAGGAAAAGCGGAAGTTAGGATAGGGTGCAGAGAAAAATGGGAAAGAACTCTTGTTGTTGAACCGATTAAAGAAGAATTTAAAAAATATCTAATTGGAGGAATCTCTATATGAATTTTGCTGAGATAAAGACAGATTTCCCAATTCTGAATGACATAATCTATATGGATAGTGCTTCTACGAGTTTAACACCAGAGCCTGTTCTAAATGCAGTTTCAAAATACTATAGAGAATATAACGCAAACGTGGGACGAGGCGTTCATCGATTATCTCAGGTTGCATCGCAGAAATATAAGGATGCGCACAGGAAAATTGCAGATTTCATCGGCGCGAATGAAGAAGAGGTCATATTCACGAAGAACACGACTGAAGCGATAAACACGGTCGCCAGTGGATTGAAATGGAAGATAGGAGATAAAGTGGTGACGACTCTTCTCGAGCACCATTCTAATTTTCTTCCCTGGTTGAGATTAAAAAGTTTTGGAGTTGCGTTGGATATCGTAAAAACAGATAAAAATGGAAAATTTAATGTATCAGACTTTAAAGAGGTGATAGACGATAAAACGAGATTGGTTGCGGTAACGCATGTCTCAAATGTTTTAGGAACGATAACTCCAATAGAAGAGATATCCGCGATTTGTAAGAAGAAGAATGCTTTGTTACTTGTCGATGGTGCACAGTCCGTCCCTCATATTCATGTGGATGTAAGAAATTTGGGATGTAATTTTCTTTGTTTTTCAGGTCATAAAATGCTTGGACCAACGGGAACTGGTATTCTTTGGATGAAAGAAGATTTTTTTGATAGGCTTGAACCACTCAATTTTGGTGGCGGAATGATCGATGATGTCTCTCTAAATGGTTATGAACTGACGAAAGGTTATGAGAGATTTGAAGGTGGAACACCGAATATTGCAGGTGTAATTGGGTTTGGGAGAGCTATTGATTATCTGAAAAAGATAGGTATGGACAAAATAAAAGACCATGAAGCGAAGTTGACAGAGAGGTTATTGGAAGGACTATTAGAGATTAGGAGAGTAGAGATATATGGCTCCTTAAATTCAAAGGAAAGGATTGGCTTAGTATCTTTTAATATTAAAGACCTGAATCCACACGATGTTGCATTAATGCTCGATGAAGCCTCTAACATAATGGTTCGTTCCGGGCATCTCTGTTGTATGCCGCTGATGAAATATTTTGGACTTAAAGAGGGGGCGGTCAGGGTTTCTTTTTATCTATACAACACAGAAGAGGAGGTTGATACATTTCTGGAGACGGTTAAGGAGATTGCGAAGTGTTAAAAAAGTTCAACTGCCTTAAATTTGATACGAATAATTTCATCAAATCGAGACACGAGGTCGTGGAAGAATTACCGCTATCTATTTTTATCAATGGAAGGCATTTTGTAACCGCGATGACAAGCCCTCAAATGGTAAGGGAGTTTGTTATAGGGTATCTATTTTCAGAAAAAGTTATAAAAAATATTGAGGAGATAGAATCTTTACAGATAGAGAAGAATATTGCAAAAGTAATAATTAATAATCCTTTAAAAGTATTATCAGTAAAAAAACTAATCGTAAGCGGATGCGGTGGTGGATCTTCCTTCTTGGATGAATTGAAACTACCAAAGATAAGCTCTAACTTGAAAATTGATGCTGGTGATATATTTGGTGGTTTAAAATCTCTCCTAAATTCTGATTTGCATAGGGTGACGGGAGGGGTGCATATAGTTGGGTTATTTCGTAAAAAAGCTGTAATATGCATATCAGAGGATATAGGGAGGCATAACGCTCTTGATAAGGTCATAGGTTGTGGATTAATCAAAAATGTCGATTTTAAAGAGAATTTTGTGGTATGCACAGGAAGAATATCATTCGATATGGCACTGAAGTGTTCGGTGGCGAGCATTCCTATTATTGCATCGAGAGGTGCTACAACGAGTTTGGCGATCAAGATTGCGGAGAAGACGGGTTTAACGACTATTGGGTTTGTGAGAGGAAGAAGAATGAATATATATACGAATGGGGAGAGGATATGCAGGATAGATACTCGAGACAGGTGATATTACCGAATATCGGGGAAGAAGGGCAGAAAACACTTTTAAAAAGTAAGATAGCCATCATCGGATGCGGTGCTCTTGGAACGGTTGTGGCAAATAATCTTGTTCGGGCAGGAGTGGGCAAAATATCAATTATAGACCGAGATTTTGTCGAATTAAACAACCTCCAGCGGCAGATACTCTTCGACGAAGATGACATAGGTGTTCCTAAGGCGGTTGCCGCTGCTGAAAAGTTGAAGAGAGTGAATTCTGATGTTGAGATAAAGGCAATGGTTAAGGATTTGAACCATATGAACGCTGAGAAAATCGTGAGTGGTGTAGATCTTGTATTAGATGGGACAGACAACATGCAAACAAGATTTTTAATCAACGATGTCTGTGTGAAAAGCAAGATTCCCTGGATATACACGGCTGCAGTTGGAACTTATGGAATGATGATGACCATCGTACCAGGGAGGACACCTTGCTTCAGGTGCTTATTGCCCGATGTACCTGAGCCTGGCTCACTTCCAACCTGCGATACGGCTGGGGTACTTAACACAATACCGGCCATTATTGCATCGATTGAGAGCACAGAAGCGATAAAGATACTGCTTAAAGAGAAGATGACTACAAATGCGGAGAGCGATTTAATATTTTACGATGTCTGGAGCAGCACTTTCGAGAAGGTTACTGAGATGCGAGATAAGAGATGCAGGTGCTGTGTTGAGCACAAGTTCGATTTCTTGAATGCGGCGAAGGAAGAGATTATAACTTCGCTCTGTGGAAGGAATGCCATCCAGATAACACCAGTAAAATCTGCAGCCATCTCCTTCAAATCACTCGCAGAAAGATTGAAACGATTGGGTGAAGTAAGGTTCAACAATTTTATACTGGTCTTTAAGGAAAGAGATAAGGAGATATCGCTATTCAAGGATGGGAGGGCGATCATAAAGGGAACGGACGATGAGAAAGTGGCTCGCTCCCTCTATGCAAGGTTTATCGGAATATGAATTTCTTGCTACAGCGGATACTCTTATTGGTGAGATGGGGGTTTGTCTCTATTCTATTCGTGGGGAATAAGTCCTACCCATTTATTATAAGTTAGTTTCCTCTAAAGGCAAATTTTCGCTAATTAGTATTTAGCTTTAAATTGAGTTTTTTGTTTCATAAAATTTTTCTTTTATGTTTAAATATTACTAATCTTGGAGGGGTAATGAAACTTTCTAGTAAGGGGCGCTATGCCCCGAGAGCAATGTTGGATTTAGCACTAAATTATGGAAAAGGACCTGTGTCACTGAAGAATATAGGCAGAAGACAAGAAATTTCAGAAAGATATCTTGAACATATAATGATCGCCCTCCAGTCTGCAGGTTTAGTGCAGAGTACGCGGGGATCACGAGGAGGATTCAGTTTAGCAAAGTTACCTAAAGAAATTAAATTGAGTCAGATAATTCAAGTCGTGGAAGGGTCTATTTCACCGGTGGCATGTGTCGATGACCCAAAACTATGTAATCGGGTTGATGCGTGTGTTACTTACGAAATTTGGAAAAAACTAAAAAAAGCAATATTAGAAGTCTTTGATTCAGTAACCTTGGAAGATATGGTTAAAATGCAAAAGAAGAAATTATCTAAGCAAAAAGATCGAATGTATTACATTTGATTGAAAGTTTGGTGACTAAAAGGAAAAAGGAGAGAATAAAATGACTAAAATTGTAAATGACGTAACTGAGTTAATTGGGAATACTCTTATTAAAGATATACATCTATGTGATATTTGTGTTCGTGATAACTTGTATTTAGGAGGTGGTGGAAATGTTATGGATCATGGATGGCTCCGGTTGGGGCATAAATAATGAAAAATCTGCTCTTAGGAGCAAGTTAAGAGTATGAAGAAATGTGATAGTGTAATTGTAATTTTTCGTGGTAAAAAAAGAAAGGAAACATTAAAATGACTAAAATTGTAAATGACGTAACTGAGTTAATTGGTAATACTCCCTTG
>SOIV01000225.1 GCA_004377005.1 Candidatus Aminicenantota bacterium
AAGGAGGTTTAATTCTTCTTTCAAACTTTTCTCTCTTGAACCACAATGTTCCCATCCCTGGCTACAATTTTCCCGTTCTTTATGACATGTTTCAAGGGATTAATGCCCAAGTGATAGACAAGGGTGGGATAATTGGGAACGTCCCATAAAACAACATCCATTTTTTTCCCGACTTCAAGACTTCCCACCTCTTCATGCTTTGCCAGAGCATAGGCAGCATTTGCCGTCGCGGCATTGATGGCTTCTTCTATGCTCATCTTCAGGGTGAAAACAGCAAGCTGAAGGACAAAAAGCATGGATTCTGTCATCGAGCTTCCGGGATTAAAATCCGTGGCCAAAGCGACGATGGCTCCTTCTTCGATGAGTTTTCGCGCGGGCGCTTTCTTCTCATGCATGAGGAAGAAAGAGACTGCAGGGAGCAGGGTAGCGGCTGTTTGGCTTCGGGCGAGTTCCTGGATTCCTTCCTCGGTAATGTTGATGAGATGGTCAGCAGATGTGGCTTCTTCCTCTGCGGCAAGCTTTGCCCCTCCCAAAGGAGAGAATTCATCGGCATGGATTTTGATTTTAAATCCTGCTGCTTTGGCAGCCCTGACCAATTTTCTTGTCTCATCAAGGGAGAAAACTCCCTCCTCACAGAAGACATCAAAGAACTCGGCCAAATTTTTTTCTTTTACTTCGGGTAGAATTTCATGAATGAGAAGCTCGATGTAATCGTTTTTTCGAGACCTGTATTCTTCTGGGATTTCATGGGCGCCCATAAAGGTGGGGACGATATCAATAGGATGGTGCTTTCGAAGCTCTTCGAGCGCTTCAAGCTGTTTTATTTCGTCTTCAAGGTTCAAGCCGTAGCCGCTTTTGGCTTCGGCAGTCGTAGTTCCCAAAAGAAGCATACTATCGAGGCGATTAAGAGAAAGGGAGAGGAGTTCCTTCTTGGAAGCTTGACGGGTTGCTTTTACTGTTGTCTGAATTCCTAAGCCTTTTTTTGCCAACTCCTGGTACGAGTAGCCTTTAAGACGGAGAACAAATTCTTCCTCCCTTGTTCCAGCAAAAGGGAGGTGTGTGTGAGAGTCAACAAAGCCCGGAAGTGCGACCAGACCGGTTCCATCGATATAAATGCCATCTTCTTCCAGTCGAACTTCTTTTTTGAATTTTTTCTCCTCTCCCAAAAAAATAATCTTTCCTTTATATGAAGCAATGCAGGCTTTCTCCAGAAGCCCGACATCTTGGAGGGCGTCCGCTCTCTTAGGTATCTGCCCCTTGCAGGTAAGAAGTTGCTCACAGTTTACAACTGCAAGGTCAGCTGATTTCACGAGGGATTTTCCTCATAGGGGCTTGTTTGTTTTTTCTGATGAAAGAGGGCGTTTCGTAAGGTTCCCATTGCTTTTCCCAAGCCGGTCTGTTCCAGAGAACCTCGCTTCCCTTTGGCTCGAATAAATAAGGAGGTGTATCACTCTTAACCTTAGGGGAAGGAGCTTCTTGCGCAAGGGAAGAGATGTCTGCTTGAGGTGCAATTTCCCTCCGCGGTGCAAGCCCAAAACCTGTGGCGATGACAGTAACTTTAGCCATTTCTTTCATGCTTTCGTCGATCACTGTGCCAAAAATGATATTGGCTTCTGGATGAGCCTGGCTGTGGATAAGCTGCGAGGCTTTAGAGACTTCGTGAAGAGTGAGATCTCTCCCGCCGGTTATATTGATCAGGACTCCTTGAGCTCCCTCGATCGAGGTATCAATTAGAAGAGGACTGGATATTGCCTTTTGGGCAGCATCCACAGCTCTGTTTTCGCCGGATGCTAATCCTGTCCCCATGAAGGCCATACCCATGCCTTTCATGATTGATTTGACATCAGCAAAGTCCAGGTTGATCAGACCTGGCTTGGTAATGAGATCAGAAATTCCCTGGGCTGCCTGCCGTAATATGTCGTCAGCCATTTTGAAGGCATCCTGGATAGAAGTATCCAGCATGACTGTCTCGAGCAGCCTTTCATTTGGTATGGAAATAACCGTGTCAACAGCAGTTTTTAATTCTGCCAGGCCTTCTTCTGCTTGATTAGATCTGATTTTTCCTTCAAACTGAAAGGGCAGGGTTACTATGGCAATCGCCAGAATGTCCATTTCTGAGGCGAGATTTGCCAGGACCGGAGTCGCGCCTGTTCCTGTGCCTCCGCCTAAGCCAGCAGTCAGAAAGACCATGTCTGAATCTTCAAGGATACTGACTAATTTTTCAGTATCTTCCAGGGCTGCTTGTTTTCCGATATCCGGCCTTCCGCCGGATCCCAGTCCTTTTGTAAGCTGCTCTCCAATCTGGACCTGAGTCCTTGCTTTGGTGCTGTTGAGAGCCTGAAGGTCTGTATTGACTGTGATAAATTTCACTCCTTCGATTCCTGCTTCAATCATCCTGTTTATGGCATTTCCACCGCCTCCACCGATCCCAACAACTTTTATTTTGGCCCCATAACGTTCTTCTACCAGGCGAAATTTTAATTTACCTTTTATTTCTTCACTCATTCTTACCTCCTATGCCTCTTTGAGCCACTCTTTAAATTTGACCCAAAGACTTCTTTTTCTATCCTTAGATAGGGTTTTTTCTTTCCACTGGTCATAGCCGAACAGGATAAGACCAACTGAAGCGGCATAATCTGGGGTGTTGACTCTCTCTGCCAACCCTCCTATGCCGCTTGGATCGCCGCGCCGCACAGGCAAATCAAAAATTTCCTCTGCGACTTCTTCCAGTCCTTCCAGCAGCGCTGTTCCGCCTGTGATGACTATTCCAGAATTAAGAGATTTCTCGTATCCCATCCTTTTAATGTCATTATCAACCAAACGGAAGATTTCCTCTGCCCGGGGTTGAATGATATCAGCTAATAACTGTCTGGATAGTATACGAGGCTTTTTCCCCCTGCCCACGGAGGGGACTTCAATAGTATCCTCGTCGTCCATGGGGGGACTGGATACACAGCCAAATTTCTTCTTTATTTTTTCTGCTTCAGGGATTGGTGTTCGGAGTCCGACAGCGATGTCATTGGTGAAATTATCTCCTCCGATCGGGATTATGGATGTATACCACAAGCTTCCTCGTTCAAAAATGGCTACTTCCGTTGTTCCTCCGCCCATATCGATCATGCCCACTCCAAGCTCCATTTCGTCATGTGTAAGGGTAGAGCTGCTCGCTGCGATCTGGTTGAGAACAATTCGCTCGATTTCAATCCCAGCTCTTTCGATGCATGTTTTCAGGTTTTGAACAGAAGTCGTTGCGCTGGTCACGATGTGAACATTGACTTCGAGCTTTATTCCGCTCATGCCGAGTGGGTCTTTTATTCCATCTTGCTCATCAACAACAAATTCTTGAGGAATAATATGAATGATCTCTCTATCAGGGGGGATGGAGACAGCCTTGGATTGGTCGATAACCCGTTCGATGTCTTCCGGGGTTATCTCTTTGTTTTTACCCGAGACAGCAACAACTCCTCTGCTGTTAAAACTTTTTATATGTGCTCCAGAAATTCCAACAAAGGCCGAATCTATTTCGACTCCTGCCATAAGCTCTGCCTCTTCCTGGGCTTTTTTGATCGCATTCACTGTGGCTTCCAGGTTGACCACAACTCCTTTTCTAAGTCCTCTGGAGTCGGTTGTCCCTATGCCTATAATCTCGATTTTTTTATCCTCTGTGATTTCACCGATAATAGCTGCAGTTTTTTTTGTCCCTATGTCAAGTCCGACAATATAATTATTTTTAGGCATTAGTTTGCCTCCTTCTTAGGCTTGGGAATGCGTGTTCTGTACGGATTTTTCTCTGGTTTGATGATGAACCGATCAGGAAAGCGGAGGTCAACATATTCGAGGTTTCCAAACTTTCCTAACTTGGCGCTGTATTTTTGGAACGTTTTGAGCTTCTGGGAAAAATGATCATTGCCAAGAATGAGCTTTGTCTTTTTCTTTTTAAGTTGAACAGTAATATTGTCGTATTCACTAAGGTCCAGAACCTCAAGCTGCTCTTTCTCCGAAGGAGATAAGCTGCGAAGACATTCCCAGGCTAATTCTAGTTTTTCCTTATAGTCTTTTTGAAAATTATTCGAATCGACGAGAAGGGGAAGATCTAATTTTTCTGTTGATTCGATTCTCTCGAGATGAATACCTTCTTCGTCAATAAGATAAAGATTTTCTCTTTTCAACAGGGCGAGGGGCGTTCTATCTTTTATTTCGATCTTTAGAGTAGAGGGTAAAATTTTCCTTATACGGACCTCTTTAACCCATCTGTGAGCTGCCAACGCCTCCTGGAGATGCTCGATATCGAAAAGAAGAATATTTCCCAGGTTTATATTCTCTAAATTTTGTTGGATTTCTTCTTTTACGTCAGGATTGCGACACACGATTATCATATCTTTTACTTCCAGATTATCCCAGGAAATCAGGAAAAGATAAGATTTCTGGACGGAATAGAAAATTCCGCCTATAAGAAGGAGATAGAAAAGGATGTGCCAGAATTTGAGCTTCGCTTTTTTCTGGACTTTTTTTGTCTTTGTTTTCCCTTCTCCTCGCTGGAACTGCACATGCTGGGAAAAGAAGGGCCCTGCTCTTGTCTTCAAAGGCGGATTAAGGTGAGAAGCCACTGTTATCCTCTTCCCTCCAGGGTTTTTATGATATCCGGAATAATCTTGTAGATGTTTCCTGCTCCCAGGACAAGAATTAAATCCCCGCTCTGAGCAACTTTGCCTACGAGCGGGGGGATATTTTTCATATTATGTTCAAAAAAAACATTTTTATGCCCGGACTTTTTGATTTCCTGATAAAGAACTCTGCCGGAGACGCCGGCAATGGGTTTTTCTCCTGCCGCGTATATTTCTGTAGTGATGAGAACATCTGCGTCGGTGAAGGCTGCGGCAAAGCTTTCCATGAGAAGAGAGAGGCGGCTGAAGCGATGTGGCTGGAAGACTACAACACGCCTTCGTTTCCAGCCTCTCTTCGCCGCCTCTAAAGTGGCTATTATTTCTGTTGGGTGATGGGCATAGTCATCGATGATCATGATATCCCGGACTATTTTCTTTAATTCAAAACGGCGGCCGGTGCCTTTAAAACTTTCTAAAGCCTGCAGGATAAGGCGCGGGGGGATATCTAAATCCAACCCGACAGCCACTGCGGCCATCGCATTGTAAATATTGTGATTCCCGGGGACGTTGAGCCTCAGCTTCCCCAATTCCTTGCTCTTCCAGTAGAGTGTAGAAGTGGTCGAGAATTTATCAAAGTGTCTGTATCTGGCAAAGATATCGGCGTAGGGGGAGAATCCATAGTTGATTATTCTTCGATCAAGCGAGGGAATCAAATCTTTGAGATTTGAGTCGTCAAGGCAGAGAACTATAGGGCAATAAAACGGAACTTTGTTGGCAAAATTGATAAATGCTTTTTTGACCTCATCCACTGTCGTGTATTGGTCCAAATGTTCATCATCCAGGTTAGTGAGCACAGCGATAAAAGGAGATAAATAGAGGAATGATCTGTCGCTTTCATCCGCTTCGGCTACGATGAAATCCCCATTTCCCAGTTTTCCGTGGGCGCCGACTGTGCTCAGACGGCCGCCGACGATAATGGTCGGGTCAAAGCCGCCCGATTCGAGGACCTGAGCAATCATCGAGGTAGTAGATGTTTTGCCGTGGGATCCTGCTACAGCAATTCCGTACTTCATCCGCATCAACTCTGCCAGCATTTCTGCCCTGGGAATAACAGGTATTTTGCGGCGCCTTGCTTCTTCGACTTCGACATTGTTCTTTTTTATGGCGGAAGAGATAACAACTACATCAGCCCCCTCTATTTTTTCTGCTTTATGACCGATAGATATCTTTGCTCCAAAGCGAGCGAGGCGCTGAGTCACTTCGCTCTCCTCAATATCTGTTCCTGAGATATTGTAATCCATGTTCAAGAGCACCTCTGCTATACCGCTCATGCCCGTGCCTCCGATGCCGACCATGTGGATGTTATTGAGCTTTTTGTAAATGCGTTTTACCAATGGTTCACTCCTTTAGTTACGCCTCCATAAGTTTAAAGCAGAGATTCGAGATTTTCTCTGACACTTTTTCTGTTTTCAGCGGAACCAAGTTTTTTTCCATTAGGGTTATCTTGTCCTTGTTTTGCAGGAAAGAAAATATTTTATCGGCAAAGATTTCGGGCGTGAATTCCTTTTCAAGAATGATCTCAGCGCCCCTTATTTTTTCCAATTCTCTGGCATTAAAATACTGGTGATTGTCCGTAGCTTGAGAAAAAGGAATCAGCAAAGATGCCTTTTGAGAAGCGATAAGCTCGGCTATGGTGGTCGCACCTGCTCGGCTTATGATTAAATCTGATTTCTGAAAATAATCGGCCATTTCAAAAAAATAGGGTGCGACGGTTACTTCCTTAAACCCGTTTTGAGCGTAATTTTTTTTGACCCATTCATAATCTTTTTTTCCAGTCTGATGGAAGATTCTTAAATTCTTTATTTCTTTTTTGAGAAGAGGAAGAGAGGCTATCATGGTCTTGTTCAAGAAATGAGATCCCTGGCTTCCTCCAAAGATAAGGACTGTGAGTTTTTCCGACTTTTCCTTGGGAGGAAGATGGTAGAACGCCTCTCTTACAGGATTTCCTATAAATATTCCTTTTTCTTTGAAAGAGGGAAGAGAGCTTTTAAAAGAGACTACTGCTTGGCGCACCCAGGGAATCAGAAGGCGGTTTGTGAAACCGGGATAAAGATTCTGTTCAAGGATAAGCGTTGGGATTTTCATCAAGGAGGCAAGAAGCACAACGGGTCCTGAACTATAACCTCCTGCCCCTATGACCAGCCCGGGTCTTATGCGGAGGAGAATAACGAAAGATTTCAAGAAGGAGAGAGGAAGGAGAAGAAGAGATTTTACGGCTTTCAGGCCTCTTCCCTTAATTCCCTCGATTTTCAAGGCGACAAAATTCACCTGATAATGCTTCATTATGTTTTTTTCCACTTCCCTCCTGCTCCCGATAAAAGTCAAATGAAGAGCAGGATCTTTTTCTTTTAATTTATCTCCCACAGCTAAGGCCGGGTAAAGATGGCCCGCAGTTCCTCCGCCGCTTATGATGATTTTTTTCTCCTTCATTTTTAATTATCTGTAAGGGTTTGATTTATCAAACCCGCCTTTTCTTATTCGACTGGTACCCCTTCTCTGTGAGATATTGAGAAGAATGCCTATGCTGAAAAGAGTACATATGAGAGAAGACCTTCCGAAGCTGATCAGAGGAAGAGGGATGCCGGTAGGTGGACCCAAGCCCAGGACAATGCTTATGTTCAGCAAAGCTTGAGAAAAGATGGCCATCGTTAGTCCTGCGGCGACAATTTGAGAGAAGAAATTGGGTGCTCTTTGGGAAATCACCAGTCCTCTCCAGAAAAAAACAAAGAAGAGAAGCAGGGTGAATATGGCGCCTATAAAGCCTATCTCTTCGCCCAAAATTGCATATATGTAGTCGGTGTGAGCGCAGGGAAGAAAGAAAAGTTTTTGGGTGCTTTCTCCGATACTTACCCCGAAGAAACCTCCTGAGCCAACTGCCAGCTTTGATTGGATACTCTGGAAACCAGCGCCCTGGGGATCTTTTGTAGGCGATAAAAAGGTAAAGACTCTGTCTATTCTGTATGAAGCCTGGAAAAGATAAAAGGCAAAAAGACCCAAAAACAGGACTCCCAGGTAACATAGGTGTTTGAACTTTACTCCCCCGATGAAGAGCATTATCGAGCAGATGATAAAGATGAGAAGGGCAGTACCGTAATCAGGCTCCTTTATGATTAAGAGAATAAACAGAAAAAGAACTGTCAGCGGGAAAATAAGGGTTTGAAATTCATTCAATTTTTCTTTTTTCCGGTTAAAATAGGAAGCAAAAAACAAAATAAGGCTGATTTTTGCCAGTTCCGATGGTTGGAACCTGAGGCCGAAGAACTGGATCCAGCGGTTTGTATTAGCCAAAGCTGGCATGAGTAAGCAGAGCACCAAGAGAGCAAAAGAGAAGATAAGAAGTCCATGGACAAAGTAAAAATTTTGGAAAAATGGCTTCCTTATGGGCATCATCAGAAAAATAAGGACTATTCCAATCCCAGCCGCAATGCTTTGATTTATGAAGAAATGGAAAGAATTCTCATATTTTTCACTGGCTAAAATGGCTGAAGAACTGTAAACCATAATTAGCCCCATGGCGATCATGATGAGAGTCGTGAAGAAAAGAGGCTTATCAAAGCCGTAAGGTCTGAATATTTCCATAATTCTTATGGCCTCTCTTTCCCGGGCTCTTTTTCAAGGGATAGCACTTCGCGCTTGAAAACCTTGCCCCTTTCTTCAAAGTTTTGAAACATGTCAAAGCTTGTGCAGGCCGGCGCAAGAAGCACCACTTCTCGCGGTTTTGCTCGTGAATAACCGAGTCTCACCGCCTCTTCGATAGAGGAGACAGTCTCCATCGGAACAATTCCCTTGAGGGTAGTTCTTATTTTTTCCCTGGCCTCGCCAAGGAGGATGATCCTTTTTACGTTTTCTTTGACAGGTTTTCTTAATTTTTTAAAATCACCTCCCTTATCCCTTCCTCCTAAGATGAGAATGATTTTGCGGTCAAAGCTCTGGATAGATTTTGAGGTAGCGTCCACGTTTGTGGCTTTGGAATCATCATAAAAATCAACTCCTCTTATAGTTGCAACTTTCTCAAGCCTGTGCTCAAGACCTCGAAAGTTTTTGATCGGTTCTTTTATTCTGGAGGGCGGGATACCCAGGATATGACCCACCAGGGCACTGGCCATGATGTTCTCCTGGTTGTGGATTCCGAGAAGAGGAATTACAGAAGTTTTTATGAGCTTCTCCTCTTCTTTGTTAGAGAGAACGATCCAATCTCCGTTAAGAAAACATCCCGGGGAAACTTTGCCGTTTCGGCTGAAAGCGTAAACCTGAAATTCCCCTTCCTCTTTTAACGCCCAGACCAGCGGATCATCTCGATTAAGAATAGCTATATCGTGCTCTCTCTGAGAGACGATGAGTTTCTTTTTTGCCTCGTAATAATCTGCGAAGGAAGGATGCCAGTCCAGGTGATCCGGAGAGATGTTGAGAAGAACTGAGATAGAGACTCTGAATTCTTCGATATGTACAAGCTGGAAGCTTGAGATTTCCGTAACATAAATATGATCGTCTTCGCTGTTATCGACAAAACTTATCAAAGGTGTTCCTATATTGCCGGCAAGATAAGTTTTGAGTCCCCCTTCTTCCAGGATTTTTTGGGTTAATGTAGCTGTGGTGGATTTCCCGTTCGATCCGGTTATGCCCACAATTTTTCCCTTTAAGAATTTGTAGGCCAGCTCTATTTCGGAGATGATTTTTACTCCGTTCGCTCTGGCGGCTTTAAGCTCGGGGAGCCAGGGAACTCCTGGGCTGGGCACAATCAAATCAGCTTCCATGAAGGATTTTTGATCGTGCGTTCCGGCTTCTACTGCAACGCCCTTTTCCTCCCAGGACGAGATTTTTTGACCCATTTCTTCCGGCTTCTTCTTTTCGCTGACCTTCACCCGAGCTCCGTGATGGAGAAGAAAATTGCAGAGAGCTTCGCCTGTACTGCCTAAGCCTACGACCAAAACTCTTTTTCCTTCCAGATTCATTTTACCTCAGTTTCAGAGCGGTGAGGCTGAAGAGGGCAAAGACGATTCCAGCGATCCAGAACCGAATGACGATCTTCTCCTCAGACCATCCTATGAGCTCGAAGTGATGATGGAGAGGGGCCATCTTGAAAATTCTTTTTCCTCCGGTCAGTTTGAAGTAAAAAACTTGAAGAAGAACAGATAGTGCTTCCAGGATGAAGACTCCAGCAACCATGAAAAGAAGAAATTCTTGTTTTGTCAGGATAGCGATGATACCGATGGTTCCTCCCAGAGATAATGCTCCGGCGTCTCCCATAAATATTTGGGCGGGATGGCAGTTAAACCAGAGAAAGCCTAAGCAGGCTCCGGCCATAGCTCCCACAAACACCGTGAGTTCGGCTGCAGCAGGAACCCGGACAATATTCAGGAATTCAGACCAGTCAGCGCGACCCACGACATAGCAAAGAACTATAAAGGCGCTGGAACTGATGAGAGTAAGACCGATGGCCAGTCCATCAAGTCCGTCAGCAAGGTTAACCGAATTTGATGACCCCACCAGAATAAGCATAATCCAGGGGAGATAAAACCAACCAAAATAAGGAAACCATTTCTTAAAGAAAGGAAGACTCAAATGAAGGCTGAACTCCCCTGTAAAGCCAAGATAAATAAGAATAAGTCCGATGACTGCAGATATGCCAATTTGAAAAAAAAGCTTATGCCGTATGATGAGTCCTTTAGGTTTTGTCCTTTTGATTTTCAGGAAATCATCCCAGAAGCCGAGAAGACCAAATAACAGCATGGTGCTCATTGCCAGTCTCACATAAGTATTACTCATATCTCCCCAGAGAAACGCAGGGATTATTGTCGCCGCGATGATAAGAATTCCTCCCATCGAGGGGGTTCCTCTTTTTTCCAGGTGAGATGCGGGTCCGTCAGGGCTGATCTCCTCTCCTATCTGGTATTTATTCAGCATCTTGATGACCCATGGGCCAAGAATAAGGCATATAAGAAAGGCTGTTATTCCGGCCAGGGCTGTTCTTACTGTGATGTAGCGGAACACATTGAAGAAAATAAAGTATTCTCTCAGCGGAACCAGAAGATAATAAAGCACGTTATCGCCTTTCCATTTTTAATCTTTCGACAATTTTTTCTATTTCTATTTTTCTTGAGCTCTTGACCAGGATAAGATCCCCTTCTTGGAGGAGAGTTAATATTTCTTCTGCAGCCTCCTTTGAAGTTTTAAAAGAGAAGATTTGGTCTGCCCGCATTCCTGAAGAAAGAGCTCCTTCAGCCATATGCTGGCTAAGAATACCCACTGTTACCAGGATGTCCCATCCCGATTCTGCAACTTGTTTTCCAGCCTGAATATGGTATTCAACCTCTTTTTCTCCAAGCTCTAGCATATCGCCCAAGACCGCTATTTTTCTTTTGGAAGGGAGAGCAGCCAGCGCCTTCAAAGCTGCTTCGAGTGCTGCCGGGTTTGAGTTGTAAGAATCGTCTATAAGCCTGATGTTTTTTGCTAAGCAAACGAGGGTACCTCTATTGGAAAAGAGCTTGAGTGTTATTATTTGAGGGAGAATATCCTCGAAGGGGACGGATAAAGCCTTTGCTGCGGCCGAAGCTGCCAGGAAATTGTAGAGGTGGCTTTCATAGAAGAAAGGAATGCTTATTTTCTCCTCTCTGTTTCCGTATCTTAGCTCGAAAGACATTCCTTCCCAGCCAACTTTTTGGATGTTCTGGGCACGAACTTCACATTCCGCAGAAAGACCGAATAAAATCTTCTTGCCCTTCCAATCTTTTGCTATTTTTTTGACCAGGGGGTCATCTCCGTTGAGGACCGCTATTCCGTCATTTTTGGCCCCATCGAGAATTTCTTTTTTGGCTAAGGCAATCTCTTCTATGGAGTTGAAAAACTGGAGGTGAACAGGTTTGATGTTAGTTATGACAGCTATGTCTGGAGGAGCAATCCGGGTCAGAGTTTTTATTTCACCTGGAGCAGACATGGCCATCTCCAGCACTGCGACCTCGTGTTTATCCGTCAGTTTAAGAAGGGAAAGGGGAACGCCCAACTGGTTGTTAAAGTTTCCTTCAGACTTGAGGACGTTTAAATTTCGAGAAAGGAGGCGCCAGGTGAACTCTTTGGTTGTTGTTTTTCCTATGCTTCCTGTAATCCCGATCACTTTGACGGGATGCCCGGAGAGAACCTGTCCAGCGAGTTTATGGAGGGCTTCGAGAGTATCCTTGACCTGAATCAGAGCGATGTCCTTGTCGGGAATGGTTATCTTATGGGAAATAACAGCACCTGAAGCTCCTTTCTTGACTGCTGCGGGGACAAAATCATGGCCGTTCCGCTCGGAAACTAAAGCAAAAAAGAGTTCACCGGGCTCTGTTAGACGAGAATCTATATTGAATTTGTGAAATGAGAGAGAGGGCGAGCCCTGAAGGATTTTCCCCCCTATTTTTTCTGCTGTTTCGCTCAAGCGGAGGTTAACCAATTTCAGGTTGACTCCTTTATTCCAAGAATGGCTCTTATGACATCGGCATCCTTGAAAGGAATGACTTTATCCTTGATGATTTGATAGTCTTCGTGTCCTTTTCCGGCAACAAGGATGTAATCTCCTTTTTCTCCAAAGGAGAGAGCATGTTCGATGGCTTCTTTTCTATCTGGCAGAATTTTGTAATTCTTTGCCCCGGTTTTTTTAACACCTTTTTCTATATCTGAGATTATAGCCAGGGGATCTTCTGAACGAGGATTATCAGAGGTGAGAATGGTCCAGTCAGCAAGGTTTCCGGCAACTTCCCCCATCCTTGGTCTTTTTGTTTTGTCCCGGTCTCCACCAGCTCCGAAGATTAAAATGATGCGCTTGGGGTTAAGTTCGCGAACGGTTTCCAGTAAATTCTTGAGGGCATCGTCAGTATGGGCATAATCGACAAAGATATGGAGTCCAAGGACATTTTTTATTTTCTCAAACCTTCCTGGTACCTCTTGAAGTGAGGCTATGCCTTCTTTTATCGCTGATAGAGGTATGTTCAATGATAGAGCCACGGCAATCGAGGCCAGGATGTTGTAGAGGTTAGGCTTACCCAGAAGAGGCGAAGAAACAGGGAGCTCTCCTGCTGGATATTTAGCCGAAAGCTCTATTCCTTTTTCGGCGAGTTTGAAATTTTCGCCTCTTATGTGCGCGCCTGGCCCGAGGCCATAGGTGACGACTCCTGAGGGAAGCTCTGATATCAGTTTTTTCCCCCACGGATCATCGGAGTTGATTACTGCCGTTCTTTTTTTATGGTTGAGGAAGAAAAGCTTTTTTTTGGCTTCGAAATAATTTTCCATGGTGTGATGGTAGTCCAGATGGTCACCGCTTAAGTTTGTGAAAAGGGCAATATCAAATCCTATGCCCAGGACCCTCCGGAGGTCTAAAGCATGAGAGGAGACTTCAATCAAACAGTGTGTTACTCCCTGAGCAAGCATTTCCGCCAGCATTCTCTGCAAATCAGGAGCTTCGGGAGTGGTTCTTTCGGCGGGGATTTTTAGACGGGGACCTCGGTAGGAGATTGTTCCGATTACCGCGGGAAGGAAATGAGATTTTTTTAGTATTTCCTCGAGCAAGTAGGTGATTGTGGTTTTTCCTTTTGTCCCTGTGATGCCGACAACTTTCATTTTTTGGGAGGGTTGAGAATAAAAATTGGCCGAGCACAGGGCGAGTGCTTCTCGGGCGTCAGAGGCTTGAAGCCAGGTTTTCTCGAAATTTTTTGGTTTGGGCTTTTCTGAAAGAAAGGCAGCGGCACCGTTGAGGAGAGCCTCATCGATAAATTCAAAGCCGTTTTTTTTCTCTCCTTTTAAAGCGGCAAATAGAAAGCCTGGCTGAACATCCTTTGAAGAGTAGGCAATTCCTTGAATTTCTTCTCTCTCGTTTCCGTTAAAGCGCACACGCGGAACTCCTTCGAGCAAGTCTTTGAGTTTCATCTTTCGACCTGCCTCAAGCGGCGTTCGGCGATAATAGTATTTAGTTGTTCTTCTTGCTTGGGAATGTGCAGTTGGCGGAGAACCAGGCTGGCAATCTCCCGGAAGACAGGAGCGGCAACTTCCCCTCCGGAGTATGGACCTTTGGGTTCATCAATAACCACAACCATGGAGAGAACGGGATTGTCTGCAGGAACAAAGCCGGCAAAAGAGGACGTATGAACGGTGGAGGAATAGCGACCGATGGAAGGATCGAATTTCTGGGCTGTTCCAGTCTTCCCGGCAACTTTATAACCTCTAATTCGGGCGGTTGTCCCTGTTCCTCTTTGGACAGCTTTTTGAAGAATGGAGGTTAATATTAAAGCTGTTCTTTCTGATATTATCCTTCTTCGCCTATAAGGCTTTTCAGTCGCAATGTCAGGGGAATTCAGGATTTTTTTTACAACCTTTGGGCTGATGATAAAACCTTTGTTAGCAATAGCGTTTATTGCTTGGAGCATTTGGGTTGCTGTTACTGAGATTTCGTAGCCGATGGAAAGTGAGGAGGCGGAAATTTTGGTCCAGTTGTCGAGCGGCCTGAAAATCCCCTTTTCTTCAGCAGGGAGGTCAATTCCTGTTTTTTGGCCGAAACCAAAGGCTCTTATCGTCTTGAAGAAGATTTCTTCTCCTATTAATTGGCCGAATTGAATTGTCCCCACATTGGAAGAATGGATAATGATTTCAGGAAAAGAGAGAACTCCGAATAGTTCATGGTCTCGGATTGTCTTCCCTGCAACACGGATGAATCCTTTACTGCAGTCAAAGGAGTCGGTGAGTTTTACTTTTCTTGCTTCCAGAGCTGCCGAGGCTGTGACGATCTTAAAAGTGGAGCCGGGTTCGAAATTGTGGTGGATGGCTTTATTTCTATCGAGTGAGAGCGGCATCGGGGGAGGATTGTTCAGGTCGCCGGTGGGATAATTCGCCATAGCCAGGATTTCTCCTGTTGAAGGTTGAGAAATGATAACTGTTCCCCAGCTAGCTCCGGTTTTGAGCATAGCTTTTCCCAGCTCTTTTTCTGCGTAATACTGGATGGTTTCATCTATTGTCAGGATCAGGTCTTTGCCGGCTTCTGGTTCTTTCAGGATCTCAAAGCGGTACTCTCTCTTTTTGGCGTCTCTCAGGATAAGATGTTCCCCCTTTTTTCCTTCTAATACTGAATTGTATTTGTACTCAATCCCGCTGGCTCCGATATCGTCAATGTTTACTCTTCCCAGGAGATGGGCGGCGAGCTTTCCGTGCGGGTAGAACCTTTTGTTTTCCTCCAAAAAATAAATCCCGCTCAAGGAGAGTCTCCTCACTTTTTCTTCTTTTTCTGGGTCAACTTTTCTTTTTATCCAGATAAAAGAAGCATTTCTTTCTATTCTCTTATATATATTCTGAAGCTCGTTCTCGGATAAGTTTAAAACTTTCTTGAGCTTTTTTATTTTTTCGAGCTGAAGATGAGAGGGTTCGCCTTTGAAAGGAGAAAAAAAGACGGATTGGATCGGGAGGCTGCGGGCTAGAATATTGCCCGTGCAGTCGTAGATCGTTCCTCTTTTGGGATGGATGGTATTCCTGTTTTGATTTTGCTCTAGAACCTCTGTTCTCAGGCGGGGATGTTCAAAAACCTGGAGCTGAAGAAGGCGGATTGTGAGCCCTACTAACCAGATCATAAAGAAAAAGCCCAGAATGATAATTCTCATTCGCGCTCTTTTCTGATAGAAAATGCTCATAAATTCTTTTTCTGAAGTTAGGGAATAAACTCATCGTAGACGAGCTGCTCTTTTTTTGGCTCGATAAGATTCAGTTCTTCTTTGGCAATTTTTTCGACTCTGTCAAGAGACAGGAGGTAAGATTTTTCTGTTTGCAGTTCATCAACTTGTCTCCTGAGAGTAAGAACTTTCTCCTCGAGCGTGCCTATTTCATAACCTATTCTGATGGATTCCATCTGATGCCAGATGTAGAAAGTCAGAATAAAAATAACGATAATTGTGCAGGATACAAAAAGCATTATCTCTTTTGTGGTGTATTTTTTTCTTACCATCTAAATTCTCTCAGCCGCTCTAAGCTTGGCTGACCTTGATCTGAAATTGATGGCAATCTCCTCTTGGGAGGGAATAACGGGTTTTTTTGTCAAAATTTTAAGGGAAGGATGGGAATTGTATGTAGTAGCAAGCTGGGCAAAAGTATGCTTGATTATTCTATCTTCTAAGGAATGAAAGGAAATCGCGGTGATATGGGCTTTTTTGGGAATTATTTGAGTGATCCTTTCTAAAAAACCGGAAAGGCTCTTTAACTCCTGGTTGATTTCAATGCGTAATGCCTGAAAGACTTTGGCAGCTGGATGAATCTTTCCTCTCTGTGGTCTCCAGCCACAGATTCCCTCGACAATGCGGCGAAGCTGGGTTGTTGTTTCGATTTTTTCGGATTTTCTTCTGGAGACAATTTCTTTGCCGAGTCTTTTTGCCTGCCTGAGTTCGCCGTATTCTCGAAAAATTTGGGCGAGTTTGTTTTCTGAATACTTATTGATTATTTTATAAGCTGTTATTTTGTTTCGGAGGTCCATCCTCATATCGAGAGGTCCATCCTGGTTAAAGCTGAATCCCCTTTCTGGAGAATCAAGCTGAAAAGAGGAGATTCCTAAGTCCAGCAAAATTCCCCTGATGTTGGAAAATTCTATTTTAAGATCTGGGATATACCTGAAGTCTGAGTGATAAAGCGTCACTCTATCTGCATATGGATCAAGCTTTTCTTTTGCCTTAAGAAGAGACATTTCATCGATGTCGAAACCGATGAGAGAAGCCTTAGGATTTCTCTTGACTATTTCGAGAGCATGCCCGCCCAGGCCAAGAGTGCAGTCCACATAAATCCCTTCTCTCTTTATATCCAGGTAATCCATAACTTCTTCTACAAGAACTGGGAGATGGCCGTTCCCGTTCATTTAGGTTTTCCTCGGGGCATGAGTTCTGCGATTTTTTCAAAATCTTCGTTTGTTAGAGGCTTCTCTTCGAGTGTTCCGTCGAGCTTATATTTGTTCCAAATTTCTAAGTGATTGGAAAGACCGATAACTTCAACTTCATCTTCCAGTTTTGCCTTCTCTCTTAAAGTCTGGCTGATCAAGATTCGTCCTTTTGAGTCGATACGAATTTGGTTTCCTTTTCTGTTAACTCGGAGCATGAATTTTCTCACCGTGGGTTGGAGGTGAAGGGCTGCCTCTTCGGAAACGCCTGACAACTCTTCCCAGACTGGGAGAGGGTAAACCTGGACGGATTCATCAGTTAGAGAAGTTATGAATATTTCTTTTCCGTATTCTTCTTCCAGAACGAGGCGGAATTTTTCTGGTATCTTTATTCGGCCGCTTTTATCGAGCCTTACTGTGTAGCTTCCTATCAAGAAATTTCCCATTTTGTCCCGTTTTATCCCATTTTGTAAAATATAGGGGAGATACTGTCTGTTGTCAAGGAAAAAATTCAAAAAAAAACCATTTATTTTTTTTGTTTTCTATATATTGTGTGAATTTACGATCGGCTACTATATAGAGAATTTTTTTGTTTGTTCTGTGGATGTTTGGTTTATATTACGTAGGGATTTTTGTAGGGGCTTGATTCTTATGTATGTATTCTTCTGTAGGGGCTTGATTCATC
>SOIV01000183.1 GCA_004377005.1 Candidatus Aminicenantota bacterium
TGCTTTTTGTAGGAACAGAGTATGTCGCAGGAACTCTTGAAGAAAAAGGACCGGAAGCATGCAGAGTAGACCTCACAGGATTAGACTGCGTCACTTTTTTTGAAAACGTTTTGTGTATTTCAAGAATCTTAAAGAAAGACAAAACATCATTTGATGATTTTAAGGGTGAAATTAGTTTTACTCGATATAGAGAGGGGATACTGACTGATTATACTTCACGCTTGCATTACACTTCTGACTGGATTTATGACAACGAGAAGAAAAAAGTAGTCAGGAATATCACAAAAGAAATCGGTGGAGAAGAATTTCCTTTTAAGGTCTCATTCATGTCAAAAAATCCGCACTTTTATCAGTCCCTGAAGGAATTTCCAGAATTTATAGAGACAATAGCTATGCTTGAAAAAGAAATAAATAAGCGCAAGCACTGGTATATTCCCAAAAGTAAGATCAAGGAAGTGCAAAAACATATTCAAACAGGAGATATTATTGCCTTGGCAACAGATAAAGAAGGCCTGGATTATGGACATACAGGTCTGGCTTATCAAGATGAGAGAGGAAAAATGAGATTTCTACATGCTTCGCAAAGAAAGAAAAAAGTGCTCCTGGATGCAGAACTCTATAAATATACGCAATCTATCGAGACACATATTGGTATTACTATAGTAAGGCCATTAGAGATTAAACAGGTGAAGTAGGGAACAAGGACGAATAATTAAGCTTATCGAATTCCACAATTCATGTTCTAAAAAGCTGCAGCATGATTATCCCAATGATTGCCGCCACAATAAGATAATAGGTCATCGGGATTAACGTTTTGCGGATGATTAGACCCTCCCTTCCCAGAAGGCCGACAACTGCCGATGCGGCGACGACATTATGAACACAGATCATATTCCCGGCAGCGCCTCCCACAGCTTGAAGGGCGACAATTACACCCGGAACTGCGCCTATCTTGAGGGCAGTGACAAATTGAAAAAGGGAGAACATCATGTTGCTGAAGGTATTGCTTCCTGCAACAAAAGCCCCCATTGCCCCTATTACAGCGGCAAAGGCCGTCCAGCCTGAACCCAATAAGGCCGCTGCAGCACTGGCCAACACAACAGGCATCTTGTCCAATCCTCCGGAGACTCCACTGTTAATAAAAACCTTGACCATAGGCACTGCAAACCCGAGAGCGATAGCAGGACCGAGAAGCATTCTAAAAGAACGATTTGCAGCCTTCTTGACCTGTCTTTTCGACATCTTATGAATGAGGATTGTCATAACAGTCACAACTAAAAATATAAAACCAGGTAAATAGAAAGGTTGAAAGCTGGTACTGATAGAAGTCTGGAAAATATTTGTCCACTTTATTGAAACAGAAGCCAGGGCATTTTTTATAAGAGGCCAGAGGCGGCTGAAAAGGAGAAGAAGCGCAACAAGAATATAGGGAAGCCATGCTTTAAAAATACTCATTTCCGATTTTAAAATTTGGGGACTGTCCCCTTGGTTTTTTCTTGTTTTTGGGGACTGTCCCCAATTTTTCTCCGATTCCGAATCATGCCTTTCCTCTATCTCTTGCCCAATCCAGTCTTGAGGCCATGTTTTCTTTGCCGGAAAGTCCCAGACTTTCCTGGGCATAAGAAACCCTATCTTTGCCAGGGGGACAACGATTAAAAGTCCCAAAAGAGATCCCACCAGTGAAGGGAACTCAGGTCCCAGGAATACTCCAGTCAGGGTATAAGGAACTGTAAAACAGAGACC
>SOIV01000092.1 GCA_004377005.1 Candidatus Aminicenantota bacterium
GGGCTTGATAAATCAAGCCCCTACAATATTAAAACAAACCTTGTTCAAAAGTGCGGGCCTGATAAATCAAGCCCCTGCAAACCTTAACATAAGGTGGCTTTAATAAATTAAATCCCTACAATAATTAAAACGTGGGTTTGATGAATCAAGCCCTTACGATTTTCAGGCGGGCATCGACAACCTTCGCTCCCTTACCTTTCTCAAAAGCAAAGACAGGATTTAAATCCATCTCGTCTATTTCAGGAAAATCAGTGGCAAGTTGAGAAAGACGAATCAGAATTTCAGCTAAGGCATCGATATCCACTCCCTTCTCTCCTCTAACACCTTCCAGAATGGGGTGTCCCTTAATGGAGTGAATCATCTCTAAAGTATCTTCCCGGGAAAGAGGTGCCAGCCTGAACTGCACATCCTTTATGACTTCGACAAAAATTCCGCCCAAACCAAACATAAGCGTTGGCTGGACGCCTTCGTTCTTTTTGGCCCCCATGATCACTTCTTTTCCTCCCTCAAGATGTTCTTGGAGGATGAAGCCAGGTTTTTCTTTTTCGAACTTCTCAGCCATCCTATTAAAAGCTGCCTGAAGGGACGCATTATCTTTTAGATTGAGGGAGACGCCTCCGACTTCTGTCTTATGAATAATCTCTTCAGCATCAACTTTTAATACCAACGGGTACTTAATTTTCAAGGTCGCACTATCAAGCTCGGCCTTTTTTTTGATTCTCATGGATTTTACAGTCGGAATTCCGTAACATCTGAGGATCTTAAAGACATCATCCTGCGGGAGAAATTTTTCTTTACCTCTATGTTGGCTTAGAATTTTCTCTGTGCCAGTCTTATTTACATCGTATTCCTTATATAAAGGAGCTTTTCTCTGGGCAATCTTTCCATACTCGGTCATTGAAGAGAGCGCTCTGGCTGCTGTTTCTGCAAAATCGTAAACAGGAATGCCACTTTCTCTGATGATTCGGATGACTTCAGCCCATTTCTCTATAGTAATAACCTGACAGACAATCGGCTTCTTGGAAGCCTTCCCAATCTCACCAAGCTTTTGGGCTATTCCTTCACAATCGACAAAGGGGGCTGTGACAAAAACAAGCAGGAGCGAGTTAATATTCGGGTCTTTGAGCAGAGCCTCGACTGTTCCTCCGTACTGCTCGGGGCCCGCAGTAGCTACGACGTCCACAGGATTAGAGATAGTAGCTTCCTTAAAAACAAGTTTACCTAAAGTGTCTTTGGTCTTTGAGCTCAATTCAGCTAATTTAAGCCCGGCTGAGATACATTCGTCTACTCCAATTATTGCCGGTCCTCCTGTGTTGGTGACGATAACTACCCTGTCTCCTTTCGGAACAGGCTGGCTAGAAAAAGCAATGGCTGCATCGACCATGTCTTCCTGAGTGTCGAAGCGGAGAACTCCGCTCTTCTTAAATATCGCATCTGCTATTGTTTCTTGCTCGACCAAGGCGCCCGTATGAGAAGCAACGGCTTTTGTTCCTTCAGATGTTCTTCCTGTCTTCAAGGCAAGAATAGGCTTTTTAGGAGTTACACGGCTGGCCACTTCGAGAAAACCACTAGGATCCTTCAGGGTCTCAATGTGGACCATTATTACCTTAGTTTCTTCATCCTGCCCGTAATAATCTATTATTTCATTCATGCTAACATCTGCCTCGTTGCCGAAACTTGAATACATCCTTATTCCCTTCCCGACACGATAGAGGTGCAATTTCAATGTCTCTCCAACTCCCCCACTCTGAGCGACTATGGAGATATTGCCAGGACTCATGGGCACAAAAGTGAAATTGGCATACACGGAGATCTCAGGATCAGAATTCTGAACTCCCTGGGAATTTGGTCCATAAATGCGCATCCCATGCTTGTGGGCAATCTCGACGATCTCTTTTTCAAGTCTAAGCCCTTCTGCTCCAACCTCCTTAAAGCCGGCTGTATGGACAATGGCAAACTTTACTCCCTTCTTACCGCATTCTTCAAGAACATAAGGAACCAAAGTGTTTTTAATGGAAATATTCACTAAATCAATCTCATCCGGGATATCGGTAACAGAGGGATAAGCTCTGAAGCTCTTGATGAACTTTGATTTCGGGTTTACGGGGTAAATCGGGCCTTTATAATTGTGGTCAAGAAGGTTTTGCATAACAATATGGCCGATGCTCAAAGGATTATTTGAAGCTCCTATTATTGCCACCGATTTTGGTTTAAATAAAGCATCAAGCATTTTGACCTCCTTTTGCTTCTGAGACATATAAGGCCGCTCCTATGGCGCCTGTTAATTGAGGGAGAGGAGGGACAAAAATCTCTTTGTCCAATTTTTCTTCAAACATCTTGACCAAAAAAGGATTATAAGCCACCACTCCCCCAGTCATGACAATATTCCCCTCTAAGGGATCCATCTCAAGAGCCCTTTTTACAACTGAGTCAAAGATACCTTTTATAAGCTCCTTAACCTCTATACCTTCTCTAATCTTAGTCAGGAGTTCTGTGGCTGTGAACACAGTACAGTAGCTTCCAATCTGGATGTTTCTCTCTGCCTTTTCGGCAAGTTCGTTGAGCTTTCCAATCTTTACTCGAAGGCGATTTGCTATCTCTTCAAGAAAGGCTCCTGTCCCGGCAGCGCACTTTCGATTCATCTTGAAGCCTATTCTTTTTCCGGAATCATTCACTTTTATGATCTTACTATCTTGTCCGCCGATATCAATTAAAGTATGGGCATGAGGAAAATGAAAAAAACTTCCTTGGGCATGGCAGCTAATTTCGGTTTTCGTCTGGTCGGCAAAAGAGACATTCCTTCTTCCGTATCCAGTAGCCAATACAGAGTATTTGTTCGAGGCTTTTCCCTTCGCACTTTCCCGCGATTTCTTGAAGGCTTCCTCAGCCGCAGCTTTAAAATCAGCGCCTGAATTGATTACCGAATAGCCGAGAATTTCTTTTTTCTCATCAATAATTACTGCTTTGGTGGTGGAGGCTCCGACGTCAATGCCCACAAAATAATTCATTGGATTCCAATTATACTATATTTAAGCCAGAGGAATTTGCTCTCTATCTTGCTTCTAATTGCTCGATGAAGGCTTCTATGTTGGTCTTAGCCTGCTCTTCTGAATAACAGCGCATATCATTCAAATCGCCATTTATTGTAAGCGCGGGAATATTCAGCTTTTTCTCAAGTCTTTCTGGCATTCCGTAGCGATTATTTGAGTTGGCAGGGCAAGTTTTGGCATCATGGAATAAAAGACCATCCAATTTATATTCAAGGACCATCTTTTCGATGTATTTCTCTTTAAAGTTTTCATCTCTTACAATGAATATTTCAGTATAAGCCCGAGCCATGCTCATGAAGGGATCCTCAGGGTCAAAGGCCTCGAAAATCCAGCTATTGCAGTAGGTCGAGGCAATAACCGCAGTCTTAAGACCGATAAAAAACTCAGCCAGGGCTCTCAGTTTACCCCAGATCGGCATTCCTTCCCAGTAGAGGCGGAATCTTTCCCCCTCCACAGCTCCTTCTTTATTAGCAACTCTATCTTCTAACTCCTTGAGAAGAACTTTATAATATTCCACAGCTTGGGAATTACCCCTTAAAACAACAGCAGGACCCATGTGAATTGTTGCATCGAAAAAGCTCATCGGAGCCGGTGTGGCTGTGTTTGTTTCGAGAATCTTCTTCCACAATTGAGTGCACTCATAGGAGAGAGAAAGGAAGTGACGGAGTTTATCGATATCAAATTTCTGACCTGAAATTTCCTCTAACGGGGGGATCATATCCTTCATCTGGCTGACAATACTTTCGAGATGGTAGTTTTCTATTTTTCCTATGTTACGATAAGTGTATATACCCATGGCAGGAACCTTCAACTCTCTTGAATACCAAGAAAACCACTCCTGGACATCACGGCATTGATTGGTGTTATAAACCAATACATCAGGTTTTGGAACTCCCTCGATTCCCTTATAGGCCAGAGAAAGGGGTGTTTCTTTTTTTATAAAGGCACCGACGTCGCTTGTGAGGTAAGAGCAGATATCTGGAGAATAGCCGATGGCATTAGCTACAGGTATATAATTGTTGGCAGCTCGCGTCGCTCCTAACATAGCTCCGTGATTCTCAGGATAATAGACAAGAAATCCTAAGCTTAATAGAAGCTCGGCCGGCCCAACACTCGTACACCAGGCAACTTTTGGCGATCCTTCCTTCGAAGCCTTATCCAATTCGTAGAAATAATCAGCCATTAGCTTCCTCATCAGGCCAGTCGCTTGAATTTTCTTGATAGCGACCTTCTTTTCTTCACTCATTTCTCCTCCTAGAAAAATACAAAAAGAGCTCTTCTATTTTAATCTGATTCGCTTTTCTGGTGGGGAGCTAACAAAACTCTTTCCTTTTAGAGACTAATAAAAATATCAGCATTGCCTATCCAAGTCAAGAAACTCATTGGGGGTCAGGTCTTGCTTTTTGCCTCTTGAGGCAGACAAAAAGCAAAACCTGGCCCCACTTATTCACGGATTTGGAAATAGTTCCTGCGACAGAAACATTGGAAAAACTGGAAAGGTTGGAATGCTAAAAGGAGTGGAAAAGTTAGGTTTAAATTATCGTACTCTTACTCTGTTTCTACCTTCCTCTTTGGCCAGGTAAAGGGCCTTATCTGCCCTCGTTATCATACTCTTACAGCTATCTCCCCCCGTATAACTGGTAATCCCAGCGCTTATAGTTAAATTGCCCACTCCATCAAAAGATGTTTTTTCTATTACCTTTCTCATCCTCTCTATCTGTCTGCTGGTTCCTTTAACATCTGTCTCGGGTAGTATAATAACAAACTCCTCTCCACCGTATCTGGCCAGAATATCCGATATCCTTACGTTCTCTCTGATGAGCTCAGTAATTTTCCTGAGCACAAAGTCTCCTGTATCATGCCCATAGGTGTCATTTACCCTTTTAAAGTAATCTATATCCAAGAGCACAATGGATAAAGGCCTACCGTACCTTTCTACCCTTTGTATCTCCTGATCCAAAAGCCTGGAAAATTTCCTTCTGTTATAAATATTGGTCAGGGGATCTGTTTCCGCCATCTTCTCTGCTTGCCTTTGGTCAGTGAAATCACGCACAATTGCCAGAACCTCTTCTCCCCAGGTAGCTACAATCCTCGCCTCGTAGTGACGGGTCTTACCTCCAACTGAGAGTTGATACTGTAAGATTTGCGTATTGCCATTTTTAGCTGCTTGTTTCAAACACTTCATGAACCGCTTACCAATCTTATTATCTAAGACATCTTGTACATTTTTTCCTACAAACTCGCTGGCATTCATCCAAAGAGGGAAATTTTTTGCCGTGATGAATTCCAGAAATACTCCTTCTTTGTTGAGTCGAAACATAATATCCGGTATTGCGATCAGGAGAGATCTATTTTTCTCTTCGCTCCTCCGCAGTTCTTCGTCAGCGTGCTGGCGCTCAAGGGCATAGCGCATGGCGCGAATCAGCAAGTCACCATCCATCCGCCCCTTAACTAAGTAATCCTGGGCGCCCTTTTGAACTGCTTCTAACCCTATTTTTTCATCTTCAAGTCCAGTCAGAACAACTACAGGGACTTCTGCCTCATGATTATGAACTTTGATGAATGTGTCTAAGCCCTTGCTATCAGGTAAATCAAGGTCCAAAAGAACAATGTCAGCACTTCCATTAGAAAGGTGCTTCAGTCCGTCCTGAAGCTTATCGACGCA
>SOIV01000077.1 GCA_004377005.1 Candidatus Aminicenantota bacterium
TGGCAATCTCATCAGAATAATTATCATAACGGGCATATCATGGTAATAACAGAGTAAAATCAGTCAATATAACCCAGCGCCTTCAATCTTTTCTTTACTTTTTCTTCGTCCTCTTTAGTCAAGGCTTCCTGTGTCGCCTCCTCTTTCGAAAGGCTTTCTCTCAATACCTTAGCAACGTAGCTCGAGACAGAAGTGATTTCTGAACCTTTTATCTTTTCCTCTATTTTCTTATACAAGGATGTGGGAATAGAAACGTCTGTAAATTCTTTCTCCATCTTTTTTCTCCCTTCTAAACTAAAAGCAGAAGCCCCTTCCGAAACGGGCTTTTATTATTATCCTTTTTGATTTAAGTAAGATATATACAACACCTCACCCATTTTTTCAAGAATTAACGATGTTCAAGACGGGGTCAGGCCTCCATAACTTCGAAAGTTTAATTTTTTACTTAACCTTTACTCAGGAGCCTGACTTTTTAAATATCCTAAAATATTCTAATAATAAAGTTTTCGAAGTTTTGGAGGCCTGACCCCAAGCTTCTGGTAGCTTGACAAATTCCCTCTTTTAATGTTTATAATTTATAAATGAAAGAAGATCCCTCCCCTACCACCCAATAATAATATGGAAAAAATCGAACACCCCTACTTCAGGAAGAATTCTTTTTCGGGAGTTCTGGACAAGAATTTGAAAAAGCTCGAAAAAAGGCTGGGAATCTCTCTCTCAGTCAGGGGAGACAGCCTTTTGATAGATGGCGACCAAGAAAAAATCGAATTCGCTAAACACTTCTTCAACAAAATGAGAGAGCTAGAGGAAAAAGGATACGCTCTTAAAGAAGAAGATTTTCACATCGTGCTTGATCTTCTAAAAGAGGACCGCGATCATAGGCTGGAAGACTTTTTTCCAGCAGAAGCCTTGAATTTGTCCCGAAAATCCGTCACTCCCAAAAGCCTCAACCAACAAGAATACATTCAAGCAATCAAAAATCTTGATTTAGTCTTTGGGATAGGACCTGCAGGGACTGGAAAGACTTATTTGGCTATGGCTATGGCTCTTTCCTTCCTTCAGAATAAAACCGTTAATCGCATCATCCTTACCCGACCTGCCGTTGAAGCAGGCGAAAAATTAGGTTTTCTTCCCGGGGATATGTACCAAAAAATAAATCCATACCTGCGCCCACTTTATGACGCTCTCTTTGACTTAGCTGAGTCAGAGCAGGCTAACAAACTGATTGAGAAAGGTGTCATAGAAATTGCTCCCTTAGCCTTCATGAGAGGAAGAACTCTGAGCAGTTCCTTCATCATTCTCGATGAAGCCCAAAACACGACAAAAGAACAGATGAAGATGATCTTAACTCGCGCTGGCGTTGACTCAAAGATGGTTGTTACAGCTGATATCACTCAGATAGACCTGCCTCAGCCCCACAAGTCCGGCGTATTGCATGCCATGCGAATTCTATCTTCCATAAACGGGATAGCTACTATCCATTTTAACGAAAGAGATGTTTTCAGGCACCCGTTGGTTCAAAAAATCATAAAAGCCTACCAAAAAGCTGAGACTAAATCTGGCAAAAAGTAAAAGCAAATGAACCCCATTGCCTTTAAAAACCTTAAGTTCTTCAAGAGGTCTGAGCCCCAAACAATAAAGCAAAAAAACAGCACTTCTCCCTCCAAGACAGAAATAAAGCTAACCTATTGGCAAAAACTGATTCAGAGTCCCTTTGTTTTTCTTTTCATTTTTGTGGCGATTCTCGCCGCCTTTATCTCTTACGTGCCTTCAAGATCCCTCCCTCTTCTCCTAGAAGGGGAGATCGCACGCTCGGATATCATCGCCCCGGCTGATTTAACCGTCGAAGATGAAGAAACAACTGATAATAGAAGAAAGGAAGCAGCCGATGTAATCCTGCCTGTTTACACCCAGGATGCGAATATATTCTTGGACACAGAAGGGAATATCCGGGAATTTTTCAATTCTGGACGAGAATGGCTCAAGGAACCCGTTACAGTTGCAAGGAGAGATGAGTTCCAAAAAGACATTCAAGAGAAATATGATTTTGAAATTCCTTCCAAAGACTTGAGGCTTCTGATAAAAAACAAATTTTCAGCAGTTACTGAGGAAAGTCTCATTAGCCTCCTCGGAAAAATCTATGCGCGAGGCATCATCCTCTCGAAAAACCTTTTTATCTACGGAGAACAGGAGAGGGGCTTTAATTTTTTAACGGGCCCGGATACTGAAAAAACCCTAAAAATTGAGGAGATAATTGATACAAAAGAAGGCAAAGAAATTCTGGCCGAGGAAATAGGTCAGCTGGGCCTTCATCGAAACGAGACATTCCTGCTTACAGATCTTGCTAACTTCTTCCTTTCGGCAAATATCACTTACAACAAAACAGAAACTGAAGCCAGAAAAGAGCAGGCCCGCCAAAGTATAGAGACTGTCTTTTACACTATAAAAAAAGGCAAAGTGATAATCCGCAAAGGGGATGAGGTCAATAAAGAAGCTTTAGATTATATCAATATTATCAACCAAAACCTACAGGCCAAACCTGGCTGGCTAGCCAACTTCTCGGGCACATTTCTTCTTTATGCTCTTCTTTTCCTTGCTCTCTGGTATTACATAAACTCCATCACGAAATTCAGACGAGCCTTGAAAATTTTCATCATGATGGGTACAACTCTCATCATAAGTGTTCTTCTTTATAAACTCTCAATCTTCTTAGCCAGCATATTCAGCGCAAGCACCAATATTTTCTTGTTTACCTATACTGAGAGCTACTGGTATGCCTTTCTCTTTCAGTTCGGAGTTCTTCTCTTTGCCTTTCTTGCAGGGAATCAACTCGCTCTAATTTACACAGTCCTCAACAGCTTGCTGGTAGGCTATCTATTCGAAGAGAATTTCTATCTGATGATCTTTTGCCTTATAGGAGGCTTAGCAGCGATTTACGGAATAAAATATTACGGAAGACAGAAAAGAACATCTGCTTTTCGGGCAGGGATTTTTTTAGTTGCTCCCATCAATATTATCGTTATTCTCATTATCCATCTTATCAGAGAAATAATGGGCCCTATTGACCTGGTTGCCAGCGAACTTTTCATGGGTATTTTAGGAGGGATTTTATCTGGCACCTTAGCCTTTCTTCTTCTCCCAGTCTTTGAAAACGTGTTTGAATTCCTAACCCAAACCAAGCTCTTGGAGCTTATGAACACAGACCTCCCGATTTTCAAAAAGATGGCTGCGGAAGCTCCTGGTTCTTACCAGCATTCTCTGATTGTCGCTTCTTTGGCTGAAAGAGCCGCCGAGAAAATCAAACTAGATCCCATGCTGGTCAAGGCCGGTGCTCTCTACCACGATATAGGTAAAATCAAAAGACCTGAATACTTCATCGAGAACAGAATCGAAAATCCTGATCTGCACAGAGACCTCAAGCCGAGTATGAGCTCTCTTGTTATCATTAACCATGTCAAGGAAGGAGTGGAGCTCGCAAAAAAACTAAAACTTCCAGAAAAAATAAGGGAAATAATCGCCCAACATCACGGAAGATCACTGATGAGATTCTTCTTCCAGAAGGCGAAAGAAAAATATGATCCTGAAATGCATAAAATAGGTGAAGAAAGCTACAGATATGCGGGGCCCATACCTAAAAGCAAGGAAGCTGCCCTGATTATGCTCTCCGACTCCGTCGAGGCAGCAGCTCGAAGTTTGAAAACACCCTCGCTTCCAAGTCTGAGAAGAATGATTACTGAAATCTTCAATAATTACATTCAGGACGGGCAGCTCGATGACTGTTATTTTTCCTTCAAAGAGCTGCAGACAGTTGCCTCGATTTTTCTCTCCACTCTTTATTCAATCTATCATCCGCGAGTCGAATACCCTGGCTTTGACTTTGAAATGAAAAAAAAGAACGAAAAAAACAAAAAAACTGATGATAGAAATTATAAATCAACAGCATAAATACTGGATCAGTCTAAAGAAATTTAAGGATTTGCTTAAAAAATTAGTCGAACACCGCAAACTAAAAGACCCGGAGGTGACTCTGGTCTTTGTGGATACAAAAACAATAAAAAGACTAAATAACAAGTTCCTGAAGATAAACGCGCCGACTGATGTTCTAAGCTTTCCTCTTGGGGAAAAAAGTGCTGACGGAAAATTCTATCTTGGTGACATTGTTATCTCTGTTCCCCAGGCCTTCAAGCAATGTTTCTCACAAAAACACGGCCTGGAAAGAGAGCTGGAGCTTTTAACCGTCCATGGCTTTCTTCATCTTATCGGATTTGATCACTCTGAGGGATTTGAAGAAGAAGAAAAGAAAATCCACAAGCTTGTATTAGAAGGATAAAATGGAAATAGAATATTTTGAATGGGTAGGCTTCTTTTTTAGCTTTTTGGCTGCATTTCTTTTTTCTCTCTTTCATCTGTCATTAGGTTCTTTTTCAAAAATTTCTCTCAGTCGATTCCTTGAAGACGAAGAAAAGCAGTATCGCCTCAAAATCCTCAACATCTATGATGAGATCAAAATAGCAGTCGAGTTTATGAGAATTCTTTTCATCATCGCTTTTTTAATTTACCTTTATATAATTTTTCCTCATTTAATGTTCTGGCCGCTCTGGCTGTTTCTAATTTCTCTGGCTATTTACTTTATTTTCTTTGATCTTGTGCCCCGCCTTCTTAACTCTTTAAACAGGAAAAGAATCCTTGGCTTTTTCCTCCCATCCTATAGACTCGCCTATTTTATTGCCTCTCCAATCTTGCTCATAAAAAAAATAAAGCCTTCAGATGAGGAGAAGGATGAATTACGCGAGGCTTCGGACGAAGAGATTCAGGCATTTATCGATGAAGCCAAGGAAGAAGGCATCATCGAGAAAGAAGAAGGTATACTCCTGAAAAGTGTGGTCGAATTTGGCGATACTGTCGTCAGGAAAATCATGACGCCCAGGGTGGATATTGCTTGTATACCTAATAATTCAACCATACAAAAGCTCAGAGACTTGGTTATACAGGTAAAGCATTCTCGCATCCCTGTCTACAAGGATAATATAGACAACATTGAAGGAATGGTGATTGCCAAAGATCTACTCGAGTATGCAGATGATAAACTCAAGAACAACCCCATCGAACCGCTCATTCGGGAAGTTTATTTTGTTGTTGAATCCATGAAGGTGGCAGAGCTCCTGAAGGAATTCCAAAAAAGAAAACAAAAATTGGCCGTGGTCGTTGACGAGCACGGAGGTGTGTCAGGCTTGGTTACCATGGAAGATCTAGTCGAAGAGATTGTTGGAGAAATCCAGGATGAATACGACATGGATAAAGCCCGGATTGTAGAAAAAGGTCCTTTCGATTATGTTGTCTCGGGAGATGCAGAAGTTGAAGAAATCGAGAAGCTATTTGATTTAGAATTTGCCGAAGAGGACTATCTCACAGTTGGAGGATTGATTACACATCATTTAGAAAGACTGCCGCAGCAGGGCGAACAATTACAGATTAAAGGATTATCCCTGGAAGTTCTTGAAGTGGACCAGAAGAGGATAAAAAAACTAAGAATAAAAAAGCAAACCGAAACATAAAGCGCTAAATACATGACAAAAATGAAAGTCGGCTACGTGGCCTTAATCGGACGGCCTAATGTAGGTAAATCCACCCTTCTAAATAAAATGT